>PAYR01000030.1 GCA_002715345.1 Flavobacteriales bacterium
AGCTGGAATAACTACTACTTAGCAGAACTCTACACATTACAGTATAGTTCAGATGGTGGTCAAAACTGGACAGAGTTAGTAACTTCAAACTCTTATGTTCAGCTATCTGGACTTTCAGATAATACAACATATGTATGGCAGGTGATGGCATCATGTCAAGCAGATGATAGTAATAATTCTTCATTTGTTGCAGGTGAATCTTTTACTACAATTGCACAATGTGCTACACCAGCAAACCCGGCTGCTACTAATATTTTAATAGATAGAGCTACTTTGGTATGGGATGTTGTGCCTGGAGCTAACCACTATAACTTAAGGTTCCGTGAATCAGGTTCTGATGATTGGTTGACCTTAACCTATTTACCATCTAATGTTAGAACAATTTATAACTTAGATTCGGATGTTACATATGAGTTTGAGGTACAATCTTCATGTGACGGTAACAACTCTAATTTATCAGCTTGGACATCAACAGTAACCTTTACTACAGTAGGTTGTGCAGCTCCAACAGATATTTATGCAAATCAGATCGCTACAGATCGTGCGACACTAAATTGGACGCCATCTGCAGGAGCAAGTTTTTATAATATTAGGTTTAGAGCTGTTGGAGATTCTGAGTGGATTAACCTTACTAGCGGTGGATCTTCTCGTACGATTTATGGATTGACAATTGATACTGACTATGAATGGGAGATAAGCGCTAACTGTGTTTCTACTGAATCTAATTGGGTTTCATCTACTTTTTCTACAACGGCAGGTTGTGTTCAAGTGTCAAACATGAATGTTTCGGATATTACTGAAAATTCATCTGTAATTAGTTGGGATCCTGTTCCAGGTGTTTCTTACTATCGAGTTCGTCATCAAGTTAAATTTGGCCCTTGGGGTGGTGCAGGTGTGTTTACAAACACTATTGAGACATCAATAGCTAAAACAGGATTAGAAGCAGATACTGAGTACGAATGGCAAGTGTTAACAGTTTGTCCTGGTGGTGAAAACTCAGGATTTACGCCTAAATATTACTATTCTACATTAAATAATGCTAGGATAGAAGGAGTTATTGTAGATATGAATGTATATCCTAATCCAACAACCAATGAGGTAAATCTTCACTTTGTTTCTGAAGAATTGCAAGATGTGACTATAAAGGTTGTTGATGCTTTTGGTAAGCAAGTATTTGTTGATGATAGAACAAACTTCGTTGGTGAGTATACTAAAGCAGTTGCTTTAGGTGAGTATGCTAAAGGAGTTTATTTCTTACAAATCACAACAAAAGATAATATGTTTTACGAACAAATTATTGTAAAATAAGGCATAAAGAAAGCGCCTTAGGCTACATTCTTTTTGCTCAAAAGGGAAATAGTCGTATATTTGCACTGAAATATGACGAATGAATGAGGGGACTATGGTCCCCTCTTTTAATGGAAAGAGATGATAACAAAAGAAAGGATTCAACAATTAATAGATGAGTTTCTTGTAGAGAATGAAGGGATATTTTTAGTATCGCTAAAAATAGGAGGAGGAAATCAAATAGAAGTATTAATAGATTCTTTTCCAGGAATTAAGATGGGGGATTGTGTGAAATTGAGTCGTCATATTGAAGGTAGCTTAGATAGAGAGGAAGAAGATTTTGCATTACAAATTGCAAGTGCTGGATTGAGTGATCCTTTCAAAGTTTTTAAGCAGTACGAAAAAAATGTTGGCCGAAAGGTAGATGTTAAGCTAAAGGGTGGAGAAAAGATTTTGGGAACTATGTTAAGTGCTGAAGTAGGAAAAGGTATTGTTCTTGAAACGAAGACTAGAGAAAAAATAGGAAAGAAAAAACAAGTAGTTGTAAAACAACATGAGCTTGCTTTTGAACAAATAGATCAAACAAAAATTGTAATATCATTTTAATCATTGAAAAATGGATGTAAAAAATCTGATTGAATCGTTTTCGGAGTTTAAAGAAATGAAAAACATTGATCGTGAAACCATGATGAATGTTTTAGAGGAAGTATTCCGAAGCGTAATGGCCAAACAATATGGTACAGATGAAAACATCGATGTTATCATCAATGTCGATAAAGGAGATTTGGAACTTTGGCGTAATAGAGAAATTGTAGAAGATGATGCTTTAGAAGATGAAAATCTAGAGATAGCTTATTCTGATGCAGTTAAAATTGAGCCAGACTTTGAGGTCGGGGAAGAAGTTTCTGAGCAAATATTCTTGAAAGATTTCGGAAGAAGACAGGTGTTAGCGCTTCGTCAAACCTTGGTGTCTCGTATTATGGATTTAGAGAAAAAAGAACTCTATGATAGATACGAAGATAGAGTGGGAGAAATCATCAACGGAGAAGTGTACCAAGTTTGGAGAAACGAAGTGCTTATTTTAGATGGCGAAGAGAATGAATTGATTTTACCAAAATCCGAAGCCATCCCATCTGACTATTTTAAGAAAGGTGATAATATTCGTGCGGTAGTGAAAAGTGTAGAAATGCGTAATCACAATCCATTGATTATACTGTCAAGAACTGCGCCAGAATTCTTAGCGCGTTTGTTCGAGCAAGAAGTGCCAGAGGTGTTTGACGGCTTAATTACCATTAAAAATATCGTTCGAGTGCCAGGAGAAAGAGCAAAGGTGGCGGTAGAATCATATGATGAAAGAATCGACCCTGTTGGGGCTTGTGTTGGAATGAAAGGAGCTCGTATTCACGGAATAGTTCGAGAGCTTCGAAATGAAAATATTGATGTCATTAATTTTACTGATAATGTTCAATTGTACATCACGCGTGCTTTGAATCCTGCAAAGATTTCATCTCTCCAATTAGATGATGAAAACAAAAAGGCAGATGTGTATTTAGACCCAGATCAAGTATCTTTAGCAATTGGTAAGGGAGGGTTTAACATCCGCTTGGCAAGTATGCTAACAGGTTATGAAATTGATGTATATAGAAATGTTGATGAGGCAGATGATGATGTTGAGTTGACAGAGTTTTCTGATGAAATAGAAGGATGGGTAATTGATGCCTTAAAAGCTATTGGATGTGATACAGCTAGAGATGTGTTGAATGTAGAAGCTAATGATCTAGTAAAAAGAACAGATCTTGAAGAAGAGACAGTTAATGATGTGTTAGCTGTTCTTCAAGCAGAATTTGAATAAGAACGAACTTAAGTTATAAAGAGCGTAATCTATTTTTATGTCGTATAAACCACAAAGATTATCCAAGCTAGCCAAAGAATTTAATGTTGGTGTAGATACTATTTTAGAATTTTTAGGTCCTAAAGCAGATGGTCTTAACAGGAATTCTAAAATCGAAGCTGATGTACATGAGTTGTTAGTAGCCGAGTATCAGCCAGACATGATCGTTAAGGCCGAGGCTAAACAGCAGAAAGAAGCAAAAAAGGCAGAGGAAGAGGCTAAAAAAGCTGCAGAAGAAGAGGTGGAAACTTTAAAGGTATCTGCTCCAAAAATCGAGTTCAAAGTAGTGGATAAGGTGGAGTTAGATAAGGAAGAAGTTGCTGCTACTCAAAAAGAAGAATCTACAAAAGAAAAAGTAGAGAAGAAGGTTGTTGAGCAGAAGGTTGAAAAACCAAAAGCAGAAAAGCCTAAATCTGAAAAAACAGAAGAGCCAAAAGAGGAGGCTCTGGCTGATACTCCTTCAGTTATTCGAGCAAAAGCAGGCAAGCTAGATGGTCCTAAAATTGTTGAAGGGCAAAAGATTGATTTGGCACAATTCAAGCCTAAAAAGAAAAATCCAGTAGCTTCTTCAAACAATGAAGATACCAAGAAAAAGCGTAAGCGTATAGCCAAAAAGGTTGATCCGCGTAAAGCTGTTAGAAAAAACCGAGGTAAAAAAGAACAAAAAGTAGAGCTTACTCCGGAAGAAATCCAAAAGCAAGTAAGAGAAAACCTTGCGAAGCTTCAGGGAGGAGGTAAAAATAAAGGGGCTAAACTTCGTAGAGAAAAGAGACAGGCTAGAAAGGAGCAGGAAGAATTGGACATGCTTCAGCAAGAGGAGGCAGATAAGACGATTAAAGTAACAGAATTCGTTACTACAGCTGAGCTTGCTCAGATGATGGATGTCGCTCCAACTCAAATTATATCAGCATGTTTCTCTTTAGGTATGATGGTCACGCAGAACCAGCGTTTAGACGCCGAAACATTAACTATTGTTGCGGAAGAGTTTGGTTTTGCAGTAGAGTTTGTGAGTGCAGAAGTGCAAGATTCTATTGTAGAAGTTGATGATAAAGATGAAGATTTAAAATCTCGCGCCCCTATCGTAACGGTTATGGGACACGTAGATCATGGTAAAACATCATTGCTTGATTATGTTCGTAAAGCCAATGTAATTGCAGGAGAAGCAGGAGGTATTACACAGCACGTTGGTGCTTATGAGGTGACTTTAGAAGATGGTAAAAAAATAACTTTCTTAGACACTCCGGGTCACGAAGCTTTTACCGCTATGCGCGCTCGTGGAGCGCAAGTAACAGATGTTGTTATTATCGTAGTAGCTGCTGATGATCGAGTGATGCCTCAAACAAAAGAAGCAATTTCTCACGCTCAAGCAGCAGGAGTGCCTATGGTATTCGCTTTGAATAAAGTTGATAGGGAAACGGCAAACCCTGACAAGATTCGTGAGCAATTAGCAAACGAAAACATTTTGTTAGAGGATTGGGGTGGTAAGTTTCAATCGCAAGAAATTTCTGCAAAGACAGGGCAAGGAATTCCAGAGCTTTTAGATAAAGTTTTGTTAGAAGCAGAATTGTTAGAATTAAAGGCTAATCCAGATAAAAATGCTATAGGAACAGTTATTGAAGCATCTTTAGATAAAGGTAAAGGATATTTAACAACTATTCTTGTTGAAGCAGGAACGCTGAAGTTAGGAGATTATGTTTTAGCGGGGTGTTATTCTGGTAAAGTAAAAGCTTTATTGGATGAGCGTGACGGAAAAATGGATGCTGCAGGGCCATCTGTTCCAGCTGTGTTATTAGGATTGAATGGAGCTCCACAAGCAGGAGATAAGTTCAATGTAATGGATGATGAGAGAGAAGCGAAAAACATTGCAGCAAAGCGTATGCAGTTGCAGCGTGAACAAGGTGTAAGAACACAAAAACACATTACACTTGATGAGATTGGAAGGCGATTGGCTTTAGGAGATTTCCAAGAGTTGAATGTTATTATTAAAGGTGATGTGGATGGTTCTATCGAAGCTTTGTCAGACTCGCTGCAAAAACTTTCTACAGATCAAATCGCAGTGAATATTATTCATAAATCGGTAGGTCAAATCTCTGAATCGGATGTAATGTTGGCGGCTGCATCGGATGCTATAATTATTGGATTCCAAGTTCGTCCTTCTGTAAATGCGCGTAAATTAGCCGAAATAGAACAGATTGATATTAGATTGTATTCTGTTATATATAATGCGATAGAAGAGCTAGAACAAGCGATGGAAGGAATGCTTTCTCCAGATATCGAAGAAAAAATTGTTTCTAACATCGAAGTACGTGAAACATTCAAGATTTCTAAAATTGGAACCATTGCAGGTTGTTATGTGTTAGATGGAAAAATTACACGAAACACCAAGGTTCGTTTAATTAGAAATGGCATTGTTGTTTACACTGGAGAACTTTCTTCTTTAAAACGATTTAAAGAAGATGTAAAAGAAGTGTCAGCTGGATACGAGTGTGGATTAAGTATTGCAAACTTCAATGATATTAAAGTAGGCGATATTATTGAAGGGTATGAAGAAGTTGAAGTAAAGAAGAAGCTGAATTAAGATTGTTTAGATAAAAAGAAAAATAGGAGTTTTACTCCTATTTTTTTATGACTTCTTCGTAATCTACTATAGCAGGTACAATATAAGCTCCCACATATTTTTTGCTAATTTCTTTTTGAACTTTGTAAGCGTTTAATCTAGTGATAAAGTCTCCAACTCTAATTTTGTAATACGGAGAATCATACTCCAAATAAGTTTTTAGCTCAGTGAAGTCTTTTGAGAACTTAGTTCTAATTTGTTGCGCCTTTTCTCTGTTTTGACCAAAATGTATTTGGACCCGAAACCCCTCAATTCCGTGGTTGTCTTTATTAAACTCTAATTGTTTTTTCATTAAAGAGTCAATTCGAGGCTCCGCGTCAATAGTTATTTGACCGTTTTGACCAAAAGACATTGCGCTAATAAACAAGCAAAAAATCAAGCTTATAAATCTCATAAGGCAAAGGTATATATATTAGATTGAAATAAAAATATGGATAGGTTCTGCTTAATTTATTTAGAATCATTATAAATTATTAAAGCGCTCAAAAAAGCTTAAAAAAATAAATGGTAATGAATTAACTAATAATTAAATTTGTTCTCGCATTTAAATTAGAATTCACTCATTAAATGAAAAAGAGAATATTTTTATTAAAATTCTTCTATTGTGACTCTAAATTATACCAGTCATTAGCTCTCTTTTTCATAATCCTTTTATTTTCCAATAATTTATTTTCTCAGTCTGTTGAAAACGGGGAGCAATTATATAAAGCTAATTGTACATCTTGTCACGCTATTGATAAAAAATTAATTGGTCCCGCTTTAGCTGGGGTTAATGATAAATACTCCCAAGAGTGGTTGATAAAATGGATAAAGAATTCAGCTGAAATGATTGCTGACGGAGATCCTCAAGCTATAGCTATTTGGGAAGAGTATAATAAATCTCCCATGACTTCATTTCTCCATTTGTCTGATGAAGAAATAATAGACATTTTATCTTACATTGAAGAAGCTCCTGGTTTAATTCAGGTCGATAGCTCTTCTTCTACTGATTTAGCTGTTTCTGAAGTTAATGAAAGCAGTTCGAATTATTTTCAATTAGTTATTTTTTTAGTGCTACTTCTTTTCGTTGCAGGTCTCTGGAAAGTAAAGAATATGTTGAAAATTGCTGCAAAAGAAGAACCCAAAGACATAGTTGATAATATATTCTCATATGTTTCATTCTTTTTAGAAAGAACTTATTTAGTAGTTGCAACGATTATTCTTCTTGCAGTAGGTGGAGCAAATGCTGCTTGGAATATTATGACTGGGATTGGAGTTTATCAGGAATATGCTCCAGAGCAACCAATAAAATTTTCTCATAAATTACATGCAGGTGAAAACGGCGTCGATTGTAATTATTGTCATTCATCTGCAAGACATAGTAAGCATTCCGGCATTCCTTCTGCTAATGTGTGTATGAATTGTCATACATATATCAATGAAGGACCTTCTGGCACTGCTGAAATTCAGAAAATATATGATGCNGTTGGATTTGATCCAAAAAAAGGTCAATACATTGANGGCTATGAAGAAAAACCTATTAAATGGGTTCGAATTCATAANCTACCNGACTTAGCATATTTTAATCANTCNCAGCATGTCGTTGCTGGNGGNTTAGAATGTCAAGATTGCCATGGNCCAGTTGAGGAAATGGANGTTCTTTATCAGTANTCAGAGCTTACTATGGGNTGGTGTATAAATTGCCATAGAGAAACAGAAGTTCAAACCGCNGATAANGATTATTACGAAGAAATGCATAANAAGTTTTTAGAAAATCACCCTGATCAAAAGTTTACTGTTGAAGAAATAGGTGGTTTAGAATGTGGAAAATGTCATTATTAAAATAANTTAATGTCAACAANNAAAAAATACTGGAAAGGATTAGCTGAGTTAACAAATGACCCAGAAATTGAAGCTTTAAAGCATAATGAGTTTGCTGAAAAGTTGCCAATTAACGAGTTCATTGGTGATGATGAAAATTTAGCAAAGACTTCAACTAGTAGAAGAGACTTTTTAAAATTTTTAGGTTTTAGTACTGCTGCTGCAACACTAGCTGCATGCGAAACCCCAGTTAATAAATCTATTCCTTATGTTATAAAACCTGAAGAAATTACGCCAGGTGTTTCAAATTGGTATGCGTCTAGTTATTATGATGGTAATGACTTCTCAAATGTTTTAGTAAAAACAAGGGAAGGTAGACCTATATTTATAAAAGGTAATGAGTTAGCTAATTCTGCTCCAAATTCAAGAGTCATTGCATCTGTCTTATCTTTGTATGATTCAAATCGTTTAAAATCGCCAATGAAAAATGGCATTGCTGCAAATTGGGAAATAATAGACGATGAGATTATTGAAAAACTATCAAAGACAGATAAGGATATTGTTCTATTAACCAACTCAATTATTAGTCCAACTACACAAAAAATCATTAATAATTTTAATGATAAATATAAAGCAAAGCACATACAATATGATACAATTTCATATAACGGAATGCTTGAAGCAAATAAGCTTAATTTTGGCATAAGAGCCTTGCCTACTTATCATTTAGATAAAGCTGATGTTATAGTTTCTTTTGGTGCTGATTTTTTGAATAGTTGGTTAAACGTAGATTTTGAAAGAGAATATGTTTCTAACAGAAATCCAAAAAATGGATTTATGTCACGACACTTCCAAATTGAGGCAAATTTATCTCTCACAGGCTCAAATGCTGATGAAAGGATTCCAGCTTCTCCTTCTGAACAACTTAAGTTATTAGAAAATTTACATAGCGCCATTAAAGGAGATTCTGATCCAGATATAAGAATCAAAAAGTTGTTTAATGAATTAATAGAAGCTTCTGGAAAATCTTTAGTTATTGGAGGTCAAAACGATATTAATGCCCAATTAATTATTAATTCAATTAACAACTTATTGGGTAATTACGGTAAAACTTTAGATATCAATAATCCATGTTATCTTAAAAAAGGAGATGATAATGAACTAGTTAATCTTATTAGTGATATGAAGAATAACAAGGTTGGTGCTTTAATTATCTCAGGACTTAATCCTTCTTATTCTCTACCACTAGCTTTAGAATTTAATCAAGCATTAAAAAAAGTTCCTTTAACAATATCTACTTCTTTATCGATGGATGAAACATCTTCAAATGTGATGTATGTTTGTCCTGATAGACATAATTTGGAGAGTTGGGGTGATGCCAATGTATTTCATAATAGTTTCGCATTAATTCAACCTACGATCTCTCCGCTTTTTGATAGTCGACAGTTTCAAGACTCGTTGTTAAAGTGGTCAAATTCTAGTGAGAACTACGCCGATTACCTAAAAAATTTTTGGGATTCAAAGGTTTCTTGGAATAAGTCGCTTCATGATGGAGTTTTTTATTTTAATCAAGGTGATGCCAAAGTTTTAGATTTTAAAAAACAAAAAATATATTCTGATTCTATAAATTCAGATTTAGAATTGACGTTATATCAGTCAACTGCATTAGGAGATGGGAGTCAGGCTAATAACCCTTGGTTGCAAGAGTTGCCAGATCCTGTCACAAGAGCTTGCTGGGACAATTACCTTACAATTTCTTTAAAAACAGCTCAAAAGTTGGGTTTATCTAATTGGAATGTTTCAAATGGGGCTCTTAACGGAGATATGGTTAATCTCAAGATAGGAAATATCGAGATTAATAATGTGCCAGTTTTAATTCAGCCAGGTCAGGCCAATGGAACTTTAGGATTGGCTTATGGTTACGGGAGAACAAATGCAGGAAAGGCAGGTAATAAAATTGGAGTTAATGCTTTTGTTTTTGGGTTTGAGAATACTTACCATAATGTTAGTATCCAAAAAGTTGAAGGTGAACATGAATTTGCTTCTGTACAGTTGCATCACACAATGATGGGTCGCGATATGGTCAAAGAGGCAAATTTAGAAGATTATATAAAAAATCCTAAAGCGGGAAATCCTGATGTTACGTTTGAAACACATATCGGAACACAACTTGCTACGGACATAACATTATACCAAGAACATGATTATGAATCTGGACATTTTTGGAATTTGTCTATTGATTTAACATCATGTATTGGATGCGGTTCTTGTATTATTGCTTGTCATGCTGAAAATAATGTTCCTGTTGTTGGCAAAGATGAAGTTCGTAAAAGTAGAGATATGCATTGGTTAAGAATAGATCGCTACTATTCTTCTGATATGACTGAAGAAAAAGCAGATGAATTAGATTTAGGAGCAATTTCTAAATACAAAATGATGGAGCAGCCTTCAGAAAACCCGGAGGTTTCTTTTCATCCTGTTATGTGTCAACACTGTAACAATGCTCCCTGTGAAAATGTTTGTCCAGTAGCTGCAACATCTCACAGCTCTGAAGGTTTAAATCACATGGCTTACAACAGATGTGTAGGCACAAGATATTGTGCTAATAATTGTCCCTACAAGGTTAGAAGATTTAATTGGTTTCAGTACAGTGACAATGATCAATTTGATTACAATATGAACAATGATTTAGGTAAAATGGTCTTAAATCCTGATGTTACAGTTCGTTCCCGAGGTGTTATGGAAAAATGTAGTATGTGTATACAATCTATTCAAAAAATCAAACTTGACGCTAAAAGGGAAGGTAGAAAAATAACTCATAAAGAAGCAAATGATGGTTGTGCTTGTTCTGCTTCATGTCCAACTGGAGCTATGGTTTTTGGAGATGTAAATGATGAAACACACTTAGTTAACAAGCTTAAGAAAGATGAAAGAAGATATTATTTATTAGAAGAAATAAATACAGCTCCATCAGTATTTTATCAGACAAAAATTAGAAATAAAAAGGCATAATAAATAATGCATAAAAGAGCGTCCATAAGAGAACCACTTATACTCGGTGAAAAAAGTTATCATGATATAACTGTAGATATTGCTAAACCAGTTGAAGGCAAGGCAAATAGATTATGGTGGATTGTTTTCGGAATTTCTTGTGTTTTATTTATATGGTGGATTCTTTGTGTAGGATATACTGTCGGAACAGGTATAGGTGTTTGGGGCCTAAACAAAACAATTGGATGGGCATGGGATATTACTAATTTTGTTTGGTGGGTTGGAATTGGTCATGCAGGTACACTTATTTCAGCAGTATTACTTTTATTTCGTCAAAACTGGAGATTATCTGTCATAAGGTCTGCCGAGGCAATGACAATATTTGCAGTTATTCAAGCGGCAATGTTTCCCGGAATTCACATGGGCCGTCCTTGGTTGGGCTACTTTGTATTCCCAATCCCCAACGAGTATGGTTCACTTTGGGTGAATTTTAATTCACCACTTTTGTGGGATGTATTTGCAATTTCTACATATTTTTCAGTATCCTTAGTATTCTGGTATGTTGGTCTTATACCTGACTTTGCTATGATAAGAGATAAAGTCAGTGAAAAAATTTGGCCGATGAGAAAGAAAGTATATTCTATTTTATCATTTGGATGGAGTGGTCGTACAAAGGATTGGCAAAGATTTGAAGAAGTTTCATTAGTATTGGCAGGTTTAGCGACTCCACTTGTTTTTTCAGTACATTCTATTGTTTCATTTGACTTTGCAACTTCAGTGATTCCTGGTTGGCATACTACTATTTTTCCTCCATATTTTGTTGCAGGAGCAGTTTTTTCTGGTTTTGCAATGGTACAAACACTTTTACTAATTATGCGAAAAGTTGTTAGTCTTGAAGATTACATTACGATAAAGCATATAGAGTATATGAATATAATCATTATGTTAACTGGTAATCTAGTTGGTATTGCATATATAACGGAACTGTTTATGGCATGGTATTCCGGTGTTGAATTTGAACAGTATGCTTTTTTAAATAGATTTTCTGGTCCATACTGGTGGGCATATTGGAGTATGATGACTTGTAATGTTATTTCACCACAGCTCATGTGGTTTAAAAAATTAAGAACCAATATTGTTTTCACATTCATTTTAGCCTTATTCGTAAATATCGGAATGTGGTTTGAGCGATTTGTTATTATAGTAACCTCACTTCACAGAGATTACCTTCCATCAAGTTGGTCTATGTTCTCACCAACATTTGTTGATATTGGGATATTTGTTGGTTCCATTGGTTTTTTCTTTGTGATATTCTTATTATATGCAAGAACATTTCCTGTTATTGCTCAAGCAGAACTAAAAACAATATTAAAATCATACGGCGAAAATTATAAAGTCAGAAAATAAATGGATAAAAAAAGAATTTACGCTATATACAATGATGAAGATGATGTTTTAAATGCTGTTAAAGTAATTAAGCAAAACAATATCTCTATTGTCGATGTTTTTACACCTTTTCCTATCCATGGTTTAGATCATGCTTTAGGCTTAAAAAGAACAAGATTAGGTATTACTGCATTTATATATGGATGTATTGGATTTATAGTGGCTTTAACTATGACATATTATATAATGATTTTAGATTGGCCACAGAATATTGGTGGCAAGCCAAGTTTTGCTTATTATCTAAATATGCCTGCTTTTGTACCAATACTTTTTGAAATGACAGTATTGTTTGCTGCACACCTCATGGTAATAACATACTTTTTTAGAAGTAAGCTATTCCCGGGTCAAAAGGCTTCAAATCCAGACTCTAGAACTACAGATGATAAATTTCTAATTGAAATAGAGAGTGATNANTCTAANATTGTTAATGATCTTCTCAAACAAACAGGTGTAGCNGAAGTTAAAATGCAAGAAATCAGTTAAAATGAAAAATCGATATAACATATCATTTATTTCTCTTTTANTTTTAGCTNTTTCTTTTAGCTCATGTAATAATGACNCTTTAAGTCCNGGCTATGAATTTATGCCAAATATGTACATTTCACCNTCTTTAGAAACTTATGGCCAAAATAATTTTTTCATTGATAGTTTAAATGCTCGAATTCCAGTAAAAGGGACAATACCAAGAGGGTATATTCCGTTTGAATATGGAAGCTCAATTGAGCAATATTTATTAGCTGGTGAGAATCTTAAAAATCCTATTGAATCTAATGATGAAAATCTTTTAAAAGGACAACAATTATATGGCATGTTTTGCGCACATTGTCATGGAGAAAATGGAGATGGAAAAGGAAGTATTACTCATCCCTTGTATTCTGCAATACCTGCTTATTATGATGATATAATGATAAGAAGAACTGGATCAACTATGAGTGAATTAAAGGCGGGTAATATTTATCACGCAATATATTATGGTTTGAATGCAATGGGTCCACATAATAGTCAGTTAAATGAAAATGAACGTTGGTTAATTACAGCTTACGTTCAAAAGTTACAACTAGGAGAAAACTAAGTTAATTTTAATGTACACTGTAAATAAAAATACAAAGCTTGTCTTTAACTTATTAATGTTAATTGGTTTAGTAGCTATGGTTGTTGGATTTTATAAAGATCCACACCGAGCATGGCCAAGCTTAATGATTAATAATTATTTCTTTTTAGCGATTGCTGCTTTCGCAATCTTTTTCGTTGCTCTTCAGTATGCATCTGAAGCAGCATGGGCAATAACTGTAAAGCGAGTTGCAGAATCAATAACTTCTTACTTTATATACGGTGGAATAATAATGATATTAATTGTTATTGCAGGAATTTTACATTTTCACGACAATCATATTTGGCATTGGATGGCTCATGGAATAATGGATCCTAATGATGAACATTATGATGCAATTATTCATGGTAAAGAAGCATATTTAAATCCTTCTTCATTTTTAATTAGATCTATTATATATGTATTTGGATGGTGGTTTGCAGCTAAAAAGTTTAAGCAACTTTCAAAAGCTGAGGATAATGAAGGAGGATTAAAAAATCATAAAAAAGCAATAACAATATCAGCAATATTTATTGTTTTTTTTGGATATACTTCATCAATGATGGCTTGGGATTGGATTATGTCAATAGATACACATTGGTTCAGCACTCTTTTTGGATGGTTTGTCTTTTCTAGTATGGGAGTAACAGGTTTTACCGCAATTGCATTGTTTTCAATTTATCTAAAGAGAAAGGGATATCTTGAACATGTTAACGAAAACCATATTCACGATTTAGGAAAATGGATTTTTTCATTCAGTATCCTTTGGACATATATGTGGTTTTCACAATTTATGCTTATTTGGTATGCTAATATTCCAGAAGAAGTTACATATTTTTTAGCGCGATGGGATAATTACAACACTCTTTTTTGGCTCACTTCTGCAGTAAATTTATTATTTCCTCTTATTTTATTAATGAGTCGAGATGGAAAGAGGAATTTTTCATTCATTATAGCTATAGGAGTTATAATATTGATTGGTCATTGGTGTAATATTTATTTAATGATTGCTCCAGGTACTCTTTTTGAACACTGGAAAATTGGTTTTATTGAAATAGGTATGTTTTGTGGTTTTCTCGGGTTATTTTTAACAATTGTGCATAATTCATTAACAAAAACAAATCTTATTCCTCATAATCACCCTTATATAGACGAAGCAAAGCATCATCATATTTAAAAAATAAATGGAAAACCTTTTAACAATATTAATCTCACTATTAGCTATAATTGCTCTGGTTCAATTAGTGCGTATTTTTGAATTAGCAACAAAGCTCAAAGGCCAACAAGAAATAGAGATTTCTGATAAAGAAAATCATTACAATGGCCTTGCTTTATTAATTGTTGGGTTCGGATTTGTTTTATTTGTTGCTTATTCATTTAAGTTATGGGGTCATCTTATTTTACCTGAATCTGCTTCATTACATGGAATACAAATAAAATTACTTTGGGATACGACTATGTATCTTATCTTATTTGTTTTCTTCATTACACAACCTCTTCTCTTTTGGTTTTCCTACAAATACAGAGGTAAAAAGAATAATAAGGCGCTTTATCAAACTCACAATAACAAACTAGAAATTATTTGGACATCTATACCTGCTGTTGTACTAACTGCTTTGGTTGTTTTTGGATTAAAAACATGGAATAATGTTATGGTTCCTGACACATCAAATGCAATGGTTATGGAAGTCTATGCTATGCAATTTAATTGGACTGCAAGATATTCCGGAGAAGATAATAAGTTGGGAGACGCAAATTACACTTTAATAGGAGGTATTAATACGCTCGGAGTTGATATAAATGACTCAGCATCATCAGATGATATTATTACAAGAGAAATACACTTACCAGTTGATGAACAAGTTTTGATGAAATTTAGATCGCAAGATGTTATTCATTCGGCATATATGCCCCATTTAGGTGTTCAAATGAACTGTGTCCCTGGAATGAGTACTCAATTTGCATTTACTCCAATCAAAACAACTTCAGAAATGCGTAAAGAGCTGAAAAATGAAGAATTCGATTATGTTCTTTTGTGTAATAAAATTTGCGGCTCAGCTCATTATAACATGCAAATAAAAGTAATTATAGAAACTAAACAAGAATACTTAGAGTGGATGTCACAACAAGATAATTTTAATACCTTAATTTCAAGATAAATATTTTTTAATGTCCAATCAAGATCATCATCACGAAGAAACTTTCATTAGTAAATACATATTTAGCCTAGATCACAAAATGATAGCTAAGCAATTTCTATTAACAGGAATGTTCATGGGAATTATAGGAGTTATTATGTCTGCTTTTTTTAGGCTGCAATTAGCTTGGCCAGATGAAGGATTTCCAATTCTTGAAACATTTTTAGGTAAATGGGCTCCTGACGGTGTAATGGACCCAAATATTTATCTAGCACTTGTTACTATTCATGGAACAATAATGGTATTCTTTGTTTTAACTGCTGGTTTAAGCGGGACTTTTTCCAATTTACTCATTCCATTACAAATCGGCGCAAGAGATATGGCATCTGGATTTATGAATATGTTATCATATTGGTTTTTCTTTTTATCATCTTTAGTAATGATAATTTCTCTTTTTGTTAGTTCTGGTCCAGCTGCAGCTGGATGGACAATTTATCCTCCACTTTCTGCTCTGCCTCAAGCGATGCCAGGTTCGGGATTAGGAATGACTCTTTGGTTAGTTTCAATGTCTTTATTCATTGTTTCTGCGCTTCTTGGTGGACTTAACTACATTGTAACAATAGTTAACCTTAGAACTAAGGGAATGTCAATGACTAGAATGCCTTTAACAATGTGGGCATTTTTTGTTACAGCAATTTTAGGAACTTTATCTTTTCCTGTACTATTATCAGCGTGTTTATTACTGATTTTCGATAGAAGTTTTGGTACAGCCTTTTATCTTTCAGATATTATGATACAAGGTGAAATACTGACTCAGACAGGCGGATCTCCTATTTTGTTTCAGCACCTTTTTTGGTTTTTAGGTCACCCTGAAGTGTATATTATTCTATTACCTGCTTTAGGTATAACTTCTGAAGTTGTTTCTACTAATTCCCGTAAGCCAATTTTTGGATACAAAGCCATGGTTGGCTCTATTTTAGCAATTGCATTTTTATCGTTTATCGTATGGGGTCACCATATGTTTATGACTGGTATGAATCCATTTTTAGGTTCTGTTTTTACATTTACTACATTATTGATAGCTATACCATCTGCTGTTAAAGTGTTTAATTACCTTACTACTCTATGGAGAGCAAATATACAGTTTACACCTGCTATGTTATTTTCAATAGGTTTAGTTTCAACTTTTATTTCAGGAGGTTTAACAGGTCTTATTTTAGGAGATGCGGCATTGGATATAAATGTACATGACACATACTTTGTTGTTGCTCATTTTCATATTGTAATGGGCTTATCCGCAATTTTTGGTATGTTCGCAGGTGTATATCATTGGTTTCCTAAAATGTATGGACGAATGATGAACAAAAGCCTAGGCTATGCTCACTTTTGGATAACATTTATTTCTGCCTACGGGGTTTTCTATCCTATGCACTTCTTAGGTCTTGCAGGCGTTCCTAGAAGATACTATTCAAATACAGCTTTTCCTATGTTTGAAGGTTTAGTAGAAATAAATGAATTAATTAGTGTTTTTGCTATATTAGGAGTTGTCGCTCAGCTTATTTTCTTCTTTAATTTCTTCTATAGTATTTTTAGAGGAAGACAGTCAAGCCAAAACCCATGGCGTTCAAATACTTTGGAATGGACTACTCCTGTAGAAAGGATTCATGGAAATTGGCCTGGAGAGTTGCCAACAGTACATCGTTGGGCTTACGATTACAGTAAGCCAGGAATGGATGAAGACTTCGTAATTCAAACAACACCTTTAAAAGATGGAGAAGAGGAGGGTCACTAGTCCACTCTTTTATAGAATATACAAATGCCTAATCAATTTGATTGGGCATTTTTTTTAGCACGATATTAGTTTATATTTGTGTCAAATGATTGATGAATTGAATCCAGAAAGAGAGCGCCTCTCCAATGAAGAGTTGGAGTTTGACAAGGCGCTAAGGCCCAAAGATTTTTCTGACTTTAGTGGGCAACCGAAAGTAGTAGAAAACCTTAAGGTTTTTGTAAGTGCTGCAAAAATGAGAGGTGAAGCACTGGATCATGTCTTGTTACACGGGCCTCCTGGTTTAGGAAAGACAACCCTCTCACATATCATAGCCAATGAAATGAGGGTCGGTATTAAGGTAAGTTCAGGTCCTGTGTTGGATAAGCCTGGAGATTTAGCAGGCTTACTCACTAACCTAGAAGAAGGCGATATTTTATTCATTGATGAGATTCATAGATTAAGTCCTGTTGTAGAGGAATATTTATATTCTGCTATGGAGGATTTCAAAATTGATATCATGATTGAAACTGGGCCTAATGCTCGTTCTGTTCAAATTGTACTTAATCCATTTACTTTAATTGGAGCGACTACACGTTCTGGTTTATTGACAGCTCCATTAAGAGCGCGTTTTGGAATTAATTCTCGATTGGAATATTATGATGCAAATATGTTGTCTAATATTGTTAATCGATCAGCAAGTATTTTAGATATATCAATAAGTATAGACGCAGGCGTAGAGATTGCTGGAAGAAGTAGAGGTACGCCAAGAATTGCCAATGCCCTTTTGCGTAGGGTACGCGATTTTGCACAAGTAAAAGGAGATGGCTCCATCACTCTAGAAATTACCAACACGGCTTTATCTGCTTTAAATGTAGATGCACACGGATTGGATGAAATGGATAATAGAATTTTATCTGCCATCATCGATAAGTTTGCAGGAGGTCCTGTTGGAATTACTACGATTGCTACCGCTGTAGGTGAGCAAGGAGGAACTATTGAAGAAGTATACGAACCGTTTCTGATTCAAGAAGGCTACTTGATACGTACGCCAAGAGGTAGACAAGCTACGGAAAAGGCCTATAAACATTTAGGTAAAACACCGACTTCTAGACAAGGAGGTTTGTTCGACTAATGTCTATCTATAAACAGATGATACAAGCAGAAGCAAAGAGATTGGGTTTTGCGTTTTGTGGCTTTTCCAAAGCCGAATTTTTAGAAGATGAAGCACCTCGTTTAGAACAGTGGCTTCAAGAAAAAAAGCATGGAGAAATGCATTTCATGGAAGAACATTTTGACAAACGATTAGATCCTCGCCTTTTGGTAGATGGAGCAAAAACCGTTATTTCTCTCATGCTTAACTATTATACAGATAAGGAGCAAGATTCGACCGCTCCTAAGATTTCTAAGTATGCTTATGGGAAAGATTACCACCGTATTATTGGTAAAAAACTCAAAAATCTATTAGCATTTATTCAAAATAAAATTGGTGAGGTGCACGGGCGTACTTTTGTAGACATTGCTCCCGTAATGGATAAAGCATGGGCTGCAAAAAGTGGTTTGGGTTGGATAGGTAAAAACTCCAATCTTATCAATAAGGAAAGTGGTTCCTTTTATTTTTTAGCTGAATTAATTATCGATTTAGAAATAGAACCAGACAGTCCCACTGCAGATCATTGTGGTAGCTGTACCAAATGTATAGATGCTTGCCCTACCCAAGCGATTATTCAACCTTATGTAGTAGATGGAAGTAAATGTATTTCGTATTTCACTATTGAGCTTAAAGATGCCATCCCAACAAGTATGAAAGGGCAATTTGATGATTGGATGTTTGGCTGCGATGTTTGTCAAGATGTATGCCCTTGGAATCGTTTTTCGGTTTTGCACCAAGAGCAAGGTTTTGCACCAAAAAAAGGGATGTTAGAAATGAATCGAGAGGATTGGGATGCGTTAACAGAAGACACTTTTAAGCAAGTTTTTAGTGGGTCATCTCCATTGAAGAGAGCTCAGTTTTCAGGGCTTAAAAGAAATTTAGAGTTTCTTAAATAACATTCTCAAAAGTATCTAGAATGATGTCTTTGTGTTTTCCAAAAGTGGCTAAACACCAAATCTTCAACATCATCAACTCTTCTTTTTTAAGCCAAGAAATAGATTTTTTAAGTTCCTTCTTAAAAAGAATTTTATCGAAACTTACTTTTTGTAGGACTGCTTTACTGAATCGAAGCATAGTTTGTTTTGAGGTTACAAATTACTTTAACTCAAAATTGGCGAAATTATTTTGTGTCGCCCCAACGATACATATCAAGATTTAAACCGCTGAGTGTTAATACACGATCAATTACGGTAGAAACGAGCGCTTCAAAATTTGTTGGATTACTGTAAAAAGAAGGGCTGGCTGGGCAAATAATTCCACCCGCTTCCATTATAAGTTTCATATTATTGATATGAATTAAGCTCAATGGAGTTTCTCGAGTTACTAAGATGAGTTTTCTTCTTTCTTTCAAAATAACATCAGCCGCACGAGTGGTTAAGTCGTTGGAAATGCCTGTGGAAATTCTTCCCAATGTACCCATAGAACAAGGGCAAATAATCATAGTTTCGTATTGAGCAGATCCGGAAGCAAAAGGAGCCATGAAGTCTTGTTTGTTGTAAAAATCGAACGGCAAATTTTCATATTCTTTATTACCTAGTTCTGTTTCCCAAACATATTTAGCATTGTCCGACATCAATACACCAACAGTTTCTATTTGCTCGCTGAGCTGTTGTAGTTTGTCAAACAAAACTTTGGCATAGATAGCGCCGCTAGCACCACTTACAGAAACAATTATTTTGTGTTTATTCATCACCTAACAAATATCGGAAAGAAAAGCATAATACAGCATTCATTTTTCCTTTATTTAAAATACTGAGATAGGCAGGATGCTCTTGAATAGGGAACAAAGGAATGGTGTTGCTGATTTCCCAAAACATTTGAAGCTTAGGCAAAAGTTCTTTCCCAACCGCAAGTTTTGCACCAATATCAAACTGATTAAATTGGCTTTCACTTGCGTTTTCGTAACCATACATGTCATATGTTTTTCCATCAATAAGGACTCCAATTAACAAGCCTCCTTCCCAGCTAAATCCTTGATATTTGTATAAAAAACTGAAAGAACTTTCTACATAAGAAAGATCTATTTGAAACAGAGACTTAGGATTGTTACTTCCTTTGTCTATATAATATAATCCAAACTGTCCATTGGTGTTTTTTCCTACTGGATGATTGACAAATCCCCCTAATTGCAATCCTATTTTATTAAACCCTCCCAATAAATCTCCAGAAACTTGTGAGGTGCTAATCCCTGTAATAAATCCACTTTGAAAATTTTGGGCATTTGTAAGTTTGGCAATACCTAATAAAAATATGAGGGTGATGAAGCGCATTATCTTAAGCTAACACCAATCCCTGCAGTGTATAGTTTGTAGCCAGATTGCGTAATGGTATAGCTTGCATTGATGGTTAACAGAGTAAGTTGCACTCTAGCACCAATATTAGCTTTTAAGTCAGTACGATTTTCGAATTCGATAGTTGCCAATTCAGACAAGTCAACATTCGCTTCATTTTCTATACTTTGTAGAAAAGAAGTGTTTTGTTCATCTAATGTGATAGCAACATTACTTGAGGTGTGGTTATAGCCAACACCAGCATAAGCTGTCAATAAAGCTACTTTTTTAGAAAGTAAGAGATTGATAGTTGTTGCTTTTACATTCAAATTGATGCCTTGATCTTGAATATCAAACCCCGTATTCAACCGAGTATGCCCAGCCATGACTGATAAATCAATAGGCACCTTATTTAAAACAGGAATCCATTGTAATAAATCATGTTTTACACCAACACCGATTAACTCTAAATTGAAGGATTTTAATTTAAGTTCTGGAGAGTATCGAAAATCAACTTCTGTTTTAAGAGGTAATCCAATACCTGCTTGTAACATAGGGGTTGTAACAAACCCGATGCCAAGACCGCTAGGCATTTTACATATGTAGCTGCCATTATAATTGACATCACCTTTATTATTTAAACCACCAAAAATAGTAGCTGTTTCCCCTCCTGAAAAACTTCCTTCATTGCCAATACTAAAACTTTTGTCTACATCAGGAATGATAATAGGAGTGATAGAAAGACTTACATCAAACCCTAATTTTTTATGTGGTTTGGCGGTAGTCCACCAAGCATTATTGAGACCTGCTCCTAATGCATGAGGTAAAGGAGATATATAGTTTGTTAATAATTGCTCTACCTCTTGTATCTCTGAGTTTTGTGCAACAGCTGTTTGAAGGCAAAAAAAGGATAATATGGAAATTAGTTTTTTCATCTATTCAATATGAATTTCTTCTACTTGCACCACCTCATAATTTAAAGTATGATAGACATATGCAACAATATTACAATTGTTCAATTTCCATACAGGATCAATGATGCAAGTAAAGGTATTTGTTACTTCATCACCAGTAGAAAGTTCACCAACATCCTGCCCCCATGTAGATCCAACTACATCCCTTAAAACATGATTATGCTCGTAGTCAGATACATTTCCTTGACCTTCTACTGTTTGCCAATCAATGATGTGATCTTCTGTTATGCAAACAACTACATTATGACCTGCCGCAAAAGAGGCTTTTGCTTGGGTAGATACATAAACGGTCATCTCGTTTCCATTGATGGTGTATGAAATATCCATTCTAACTTTAGCAGTAGAGCCAGTTAAACTACCGACCATATTTCCCCAATCAGTATAGTTACTAAGAAAATCAGACGGATACCCAGACCTATTAACCATTCCGTTTGGATATGATTGTGGTCCAAAAAAGTCGTGAATTTCATCACCTCCTTCTGTTCTAAAATCTGTTGTTAAATAAGGAGCTTGCGGAGAATTTGGTTCTGAAAAATAGCCTGCATGAATAGCGATAGCAACTACTTGATTTGGAAATGTATTCTGGATATTGTGAATTTCTTCTGCTGCTTCTGGACAGTTTTGACACTTGTGTCCGGTGAAATCTTCAATCAATATTTTTCTATCTACATCTTCGGATTGCACAATAATTTCTCCATCGACAAAGTTGTCCGGATCTATTTTGTCGCAAGCGGAAAATGCGATTAAGAAAGATAAAAATAAAACTGCTTTTTTCATGCTTAAAAACTTGAAGTTATACTTAAAGTAAGTCCATTAGAAGAAGGAACATTTTTGCAAATACCACCTACGCAAAAAACACCTTCTCTTTTCTTACCATAACCAATTGCAAAACGGTTAGCCCCTTTGGTGAATCCGCAATTTACATTGAAATAGTGTAGTGGGTCATGTTGAATTCCGTCATGATCAGTGTAGCCAAAATTGTATTGGTCGGCAATGGCAAAGAACCAATGAGGAGATACGGTGTACTCTAGCATAGCCATAGCCCAATCTCCTTGATCAACATCGTATTCATCGCTTTTATCTGTTGATAAATACTGAAGCTCTGTTCTTACAGTGTGTTTAGGTTTAATTTTGTAATTGATGTCTAAAACAGCAATTCTAGCATGTATGTTTTTGCCATAATTTTTTCCTTGAATAATATCCTTGTTGTAAATTAAGTCTACATAATTTCCAATAAACTTAACTTTCCTGTTTATTTTCTTTTTGAATCCAAAATTGAAATCACGGAAATACAGTTCTTCGCCTTTTATGCTAAGTAGCATTGGAGTATGTGTTTCTGAAGGCTCGGTAGTTAATACTGAATGTCCGCCATTTAACGCATTAACTCTGGCGTAATTAAGGGAGATTTGTGTTCCATACTTACCACCTATTGTAGATTTCTTTTTGAAAGTGTAATTAACTTCTCCTTGTAGTCCGAACTCACCCATTGGATGTGTAGCAAAAGGGTAAAAGGCTGCGAGGGTGTAAGCATGTTGCTTCGTAATGGTTGGGATGAAAGAAAGTGTTAATTCTTTACCGTTTGCGCTTCTATCAGATCGGAAATCAAAATTATCAACCCTATGCGCCTCTATAATGATTCCTAACCCTCTTTCCGAATAAGTTAAATTCGCCATAGCAGCATTTCCAGGAGCGTAATTATTGTAAGAGATTCCGCCTTTTGGGTCATTGATTTTATGCGCCACTTCTGAGTTGAAACTAAACTTTCCTTTATTGATGGTGGTTCTAAAAGCAAAAGCGCCTACATTTTCTGGAAGGTTGTAAATAGGGTTCAAGTCTTCTTGAAACCTACTAACAAAACTAAATCCGTGAATAATGCTAGCGTTCCAATTTTTAAATAAAAGGTCATTCATGTTTAATTCTGCATCAATTCCGCGAATAATTCCAGGACCATGTTCAAAAAAGAACCTTTGTTTTCCAACAAATCCTTTCAAAGTAAGACCTTGAACAGGACTGTATTTTAAGCGTATACCATCCATAGCATTATCAATACCTAAGTCCTTTTCTTCGTACGATCGGAAAATAAGTCCGTTACCAAACTGCTCGTAAAAATTCCCGACAGTAACATCTAAACCGTCAATAGTGTATTGTGCAAAACGATAAGGGATTCCGTTACCATTGTGTCTACTGTCAAAGTCTTGCAATGCATTTAAATAA
>PAYR01000034.1 GCA_002715345.1 Flavobacteriales bacterium
ATTCTGAATCTTGTTTACAAGAGATTTATTTGTATACTTGCATCAGTTATCCGATCGGATAACATTTTTTCGATTTTTTTTCCGTTTGACATTTTTTAAAATCTTAACAATCCAAAAAACATATTTTAATATCTATTATCAAGCATGTTTGATATTCATACACTAAACAAGAAGCTCCTTCCTGAGCTTAAAGACATTGCTAAAGATCTAGGCGTTCCTAGATATCAAAAGCTTAAAAAACAAGAATTGATTTACGAAATTCTAGATGTACAGGCTACACAAGCCTCTGTACAAAAAAGTCCTCATAAAGAAGACAAATCAAAGCGTAAGCGTATCCAAAAAGAATATGAAAAGCGCAACGAAAACACTAAACCACAAGAAAATAAACCAAAAAGGGACAATTCTGCTCCAGAAAAGACAGAGCACAAACCAAGAGAACATCACTCTCATAAAGAGCAAAGAAATCAACATAAAAACCAACAAAACAATGGTGTTCCTAGGTATGATGATTTTGAGTTTGACGGCATTGTCAGTGCTGAAGGAGTATTAGAAATGATGCCTGATGGATACGGATTTTTACGCTCCTCAGATTACAACTACCTTAATTCTCCGGATGATATTTATATTTCACAATCGCAAGTGCGCTTGTTTGGGTTAAAAACAGGCGATACAGTTAGAGGAACTGTTCGCCCACCTAAAAGGGGTGAAAAGTATTTTCCACTAATCAAGGTTGATAAAATCAATGGTCGTGATCCAAACATTGTTAGAGACCGTGTTCCATTTGAATTTTTAACACCTCTTTTCCCTGATGAGAAGTTCAAATTAACAGATAACGGAAAAAGCTCGCTTTCTACTAGAATGATTGATCTTTTTGCTCCGATTGGAAAAGGTCAAAGAGGATTGATTGTAGCTCAGCCAAAACAGGCAAAACAGTTCTTCTAAAAGAAGTAGCAAATGCTATCGCGGCCAATCATCCTGAAGCGTACATGATGATATTACTGATTGACGAAAGACCGGAAGAAGTTACAGATATGGCTCGGAGCGTAAATGCAGAAGGAATTGCTTCTACTTTTGATGAGCCAGCCGACAGACATGTAAAGATTGCGAATATCGTATTAGAAAAAGCGAAAAGATTAGTAGAATGCGGACATGATGTAGTTATTCTATTAGACTCAATTACTAGGTTGGCAAGAGCATATAACACCGTACAACCAGCTTCAGGAAAAATCTTAACGGGAGGTGTAGATGCAAATGCTTTACAAAAACCAAAGCGATTCTTCGGTGCAGCTCGTAAAATTGAAAACGGTGGCTCTTTAACCATCCTTGCTACTGCCTTAACAGAGACTGGTAGTAAAATGGATGAGGTTATTTTTGAAGAGTTTAAAGGAACTGGTAACATGGAACTTCAATTAGATAGAAAAATATCTAACAGAAGAATTTACCCTGCTATTGATGTCACTTCTTCTAGTACACGTAGAGAAGACCTTCTACTAGGTGATGATGTAACCCAGAAGATTTGGATTTTACGAAACCACCTTGCAGACATGACTCCTGTAGAATCTATAGAGTTCATGAAGGATCGAATGCTTCGAACAGATAGTAATGAGGAATTTCTAGTTACCATGAATGGATAAATTAAAAAACCTTTTTTGAAAGGGCTTTTTTAATGGATGATCCTAAAGGTAACTTTTTTACCAATTTCTAGTTGGCTTAATATAGCATGCTTTGTTTTTTTGTCAATTAACTCTACCCTAGTTGTGTTGTGAGGGGCCTTACCCTCATTTTCAGCAATTAACTCTATAATATTTGTTCCTTTTTGTAAAGTTTGACTAATCTTTTTCTTTTTGGAACGCATGACTTCATTATCTAAAACACGCACTCCATTGATGATTAAGGTGACTCTATCATCATCTTCTAAACTAGAATCCCATAAGTGGATTTTAAACTTATCTGAAAGCCAAAAAACCTCATAGATTTCATCAGATACAAGCTTAACTAGTTTATTATCTTGTTTCTTATCTATGATGAGCTCCTGTAATTTTTGCACTTGCTTCATTTTTTTCTCTAGCTTAATTGTATTTGTAAAAACAATCTTTCCACTAGCACATTCTTTACCATCTAAAAATCGACCAACAAAAATACCCTCATAAAATTGTTTCTTTTTATTTCCTTTTAATTTAGCTCTTAAATCAATAAAACAAAAATTAGAAATTGGTTCTTCAGATAAAGTCGATAGAACCTGAAACTCGTTTAAAAACAAAGAGTCTCCATCTAGTTTTCCTGAAAGCTCACTTTTTGTTTCAAAATTAGTACCAATACTTGTAATCGAATAACCATTGATTTGCCCATTTTGTTCATCATAGATTAATCGATAACTAATTGGCCTTACATCATCAATAAACAATGCGCCAGTTAAATCATATTGATTTTGCGAAAAAGTAAAATTTGAAAGAATAAAGAATAAGATAAGATGAAAACATTTACACATAAAATGATTAATATTGAAAACAAATGTAAGTTTTTATGTATTTCACAAAAAATTTGCAAAGAATATATCTTAGTATTCTTGTAATTATTCCTATTATTCTTATCATTTTACCAGCTACATATTTTGACAATGGGAAGTCAATATGTTTATCAGTTGTTCTTTTAAATAAACAGTGCTATGCATGTGGGATGACAAGAGCTATTCAGCATCTAATTCATTTTGACTTTGCTGAAGCATGGAGTTTTAATAAATTATCATTCATTGTTTTACCACTTATTATCCTTTCTTATATAAATGCAATAAAAAAAGTGTTTTCAAAGTGTTAATAATTTTAATAATATTGAAAATCATTAACCAATCATAAAACATATGAAAAAAAATTTATTCTTCATGATGGTTCTACTATCATTAACAGCAGTGACTTATGCTGCTTTTCCGGTACAAACCGAAGGTACAAACCAAACAACAATTGTAACGCAAGAAGATTCATCAAGTAATGCAAACACACCATTTGCTAGAGGAGTTGATTGGGGCTTAGCTGTTATTTGTTGGTTAGTTGGTTATTTAGGTATACATAGATTTATGTTAGGTGATAAAAAAAATGGAATTTTAATGCTTCTTACATTAGGAGGGTGTGGTATTTGGGCATTAATTGATTTAATAAATATATTATCAGGGAAAATGTCCCGTTTTTAAAAAAAACCCCTCAATTGAGGGGTTTTTTACAAATTAAGCATATGAATAAATTTCTAATACTCACATTTTTATTAATTAATAAAATTGCATTTGCAGCTTTTCCTGTCGTTACTGATATTGCAACTATAACTTCTGAAGAGACAGAATCCATGTTTAACTTTGGCGGATTCCTGCTTGGTCTACTGTTAGGTATTTATGGTGTAATTATTGCTTACTTGATAAAAGATAAAAAAGTTGTAAAATCTTCTTGGCGGGGTTTCGGAGTAAGAGTATTCATTATTATTTGTCTTTACGCTCTCATCGTTTTTAGGTTTAATGGAGGCATAAACTTTCCTTTATAACAAAGTCTCAAAATCAATCCCATCAAAACTACCAGAACTCATCATGAGTAAGTTTTGATAATTCCAATCTAAAGATTGTAAATAGTCTTGTATTTTTTGGGAATCGGTAAACACCATTAAATCCTCTCGAGCAAAAGCAGCATGTACTTGCTCTTTTGTAATCGGTTCTAACTTTTTGTGTGCAATAGCTGAAGGACTGAAATAAACAATTGCTGTATCAGGCTCATCCATACAATGTGCATATTGCTGTAAAAAATCCTCATTTAAACTAGAGAAAGTATGTAGCTCCATACAAGCTACCAACTTTCTATCTGAAAATTGTTTTTTCATCGCAGTAGAAGTCGCTTTTAACTTAGATGGAGAATGTGCGAAATCTTTATACACAGCTGAAGTTGCTTCACTTTTCACCAATTCCAATCGTTTAGAAGCACCTTTAAAACTTTGTATCGCCTCTAAAAACATGCTTTCAGAAACTCTTAATTCTTTACACACTAGGCGAGCAGCATTTAGGTTCTGCAGATTATGTTCACCAAAAATAGCAAGTGGCACTTCCTCATTAGTCCCTTGCAAATAAGTAATTCCATTTGCTATCCTGTGTGCAAGTGTTGTATATGGTTGTAATCGACAAGAAGCACCCTCTTTAGCTAATTTTCTCAAATGCTCATCTTCTTCACAATAAATCAAACAATCACTCACATCATCTCTAAAAATACGGAACTGATCCACATAATTCTGAAAAGTTGGAAACACATTGATGTGATCCCAGGCTATACCGCTTAAAACAGCCAAATGTGGCTTATACCAATGAAATTTTGGCTTTCTATCAATAGGGGAAGACAAATATTCATCTCCTTCCAAAATAATAAAAGGCGCTTCATGTGTAAGTTTCACCATAGTTGTGAAACCCTCTAACTGCGCACCCACCATATAATCGCAGTCTATTTGATGATATTGCAAAACATGTAATATCATGGCAGTAATGGATGTTTTACCATGGCTCCCCCCTATTACTACACGCATTTTATCCTTACTTTGCTCGTAAATATATTCAGGATAAGAATAAATGGAAAGCCCTATTTCTTGGGCTTTTTTCAACTCAGGATTATCACCCCTTGCATGCATCCCTAGAATAATCGCGTCAATATCTTCTGTGATTTTTTTCGGAAACCAACCCATTTTTTTCGGCAGCAATCCTGCTTTTTCCAACCTACTTTTTGAAGGATTAAAAATGGCATCATCCGAACCTGTTACATCAAAACCTTTTTCATATAGTGCCAAAGCCATATTGTGCATTGCACTTCCTCCTATTGCAATTAGATGTATTTTCATCACAAGAATTATAGAAATCTAAATTATAGATTTAAGACATTTTTTAATTTTGGTCTATCTAAACTTTTCAACATGAATTTGTATAAAATCGACACTGGATATTTTAAGCTTGATGGTGGCGCCATGTTTGGTGTAGTCCCAAAAGTTTTGTGGAGTAAAACAAACCCTGCAGATGACAAGAATCTCTGCCCTTGGGCTATGCGCTCCTTACTCATAGAAGATGGTAATCGATTGATTTTGATAGATAACGGAATTGGTGATAAGCAAGATGATAAATTCTTACGCCACTACTACCTACATGGAGATGTTTCTTTAGAAAATTCCCTAAAAAAGCATGGTTTTACTCCAGATGATGTAACAGATGTATTTTTGACCCACTTGCATTTTGACCACTGTGGAGGAAGTGTAAAGTGGAACAAAGACAGAAGTGGATTTGAAATGGCTTTTAAAAACGCAAAGTATTGGAGCAACCAAGAACATTGGGAACAGGCAACACAACCAAATCCTAGAGAAAAAGCATCTTTTTTAAAAGAAAATATTTTACCTATTCAAGACAGTGGACACCTCCATTTTGTGAAAGAAGAAGGTCAATTGTTTGATCATTTCTCCACCCTTTTTGTGAACGGGCACACCGAAGCACAAATGATTCCACACATCAATTATAAAGAAAAAACCATTGTATTTATGGCAGACTTACTACCAAGCACAGGCCATATTCCTCTACCCTATGTGATGGGCTATGACACCAAGCCATTAGTCACTTTAAGTGAAAAAGGGAAGTTTTTACAAGAGGCCGCTGAGAATGATTACATTCTATTTTTACAGCATGACAACTACAGTGAATGCTGTACAGTACAACATACTGAAAAAGGTGTTCGACTGAAGGACACTTTTTCACTAAATGATATTCTTTGATTAGAAAAGCAAACATAAATGACACTGTAGCTGTTCTAGAAAATTCGATTATATAAAAATGGCACAATTCAAAGAGGTTGGCCATAAGTTTGGAAAATTTGTAGATGTCAGCTATTGGCAAAGAATTCACTATATCTTCACTCCAAAATACAGTAATTCTAGAGGTTTTTCAAAAGGATTGCTTTGCCAATGTATTTCTCCTGCAGGAATGCTTATACAATCATCTTTCTCAACCTCAATATTTTCCGTTTTAGTATGAAACACACCTTTACCCGAAAGTATAAAAAACACCTCTATCATATCAGGATGAACATGCGCTGATGTAGATTGATTAGGAGCAAAAACCGCCCTGCCAAAACTCATAATGTTTCCAAACTTCCCAGCTGTTATCATCATACGTTTTTTGATGTCGGGGTTATGTGCAACTCCCACCTCTTCTATACTAGTGGATTTGATTTTTTTCATTATTGTTGTATCAGTTTAGCTAAATCTTTCGTTTATATATGTGTAAACCAAAAATAGCAAATTGAAACTCTTGAAACCACACAAAGGACATTTACTCATTTCTGAACCCAATATGTTGGATCCGAATTTTAAACGCTCCGTTATTTTACTAACCAATCATAATGAAATAGAAAGTGTAGGATTTATTTTGAATCAACCAACTAAAGTGGGTATCAACGATTTAATTGATGATTTTCCTTCTTTTGATGCACCCGTTTATATCGGTGGTCCTGTGCAAAAAGAAACGCTTCACTTCATTCACTCTATGGGCGATTTAATTGACGGATCTATTCATGTAGGAGAAAATCTTTATTGGAGTGGAAATTTTCAAACGCTTATGAAGCTGGTTACTGAAAAGAAAATTTTCAGCTCACAAATTCGCTTTTTTGTAGGATATTCTGGTTGGGGAGCAGGTCAGCTTGAAAGAGAACTAGAAGAACAATCTTGGATTATAGCTCCTGGGAATAGCGAAATTGCACTCAGACAACACAATCAGAAACTTTGGAAAAACTTTATCAGTCAAATGGATAAAGAATATGCAATTTGGGCTAACATGCCCGAAGATCCTTCATTAAATTAAGCTGTTTAAATGCTTAATAATCTCCTTAGCTTTTACACCTTCCTTAACGAGTCTAATACCATGCGCGTTAGTTAAAAAAACCTCATCGGCAACTTCGTAATCTTCTATAGAAACCGACCTCTCCTTTACTTCAAAACACTGTAAGATTACACTCCTTAATGTGCCATCTAAAGGTCCGTCAGCAAGTGGAGGAGTATACAATTTTCCTTCTTTGACTACAAATAAATTGGCATTTGTAGACTCAATAACATTGCCTTTCTCGTTGAGCAAAATTGCATCCTCAGCCATCTGTTCTTTGGCATGTATTGATGCTAAAACATACAGTAGAGCATTATTACTTTTAATGTTGGAAAGTTTTGAGGTTGGCTTTTTATGTTCCGTAAAAAAGACTGTTTCAATGGATTTTTCCTGCAATTCAAACTGATTACTATTGCATTTGCTACACTCTATCAAATAAGCTACCTTATTGCTAGATGGGATATAACTTCCTTGTGCATCTCGATACAACATCAAACGAGCAAATCCTCCTTTGGAAATGTCATTCCTACTCAGCAAATCTTCAACCTCATCAAACAAACTAGAAACGGTATTTTCTAGAGATAATTTAAGAGTATTTAAGCTCTTTTCTAAACGATTTTCATGTGATTTTCGGTTAAATATTTTTCCATTGAAAACGCGCATGCTTTCAAACAGGCCATCACCATATCTGAACGATCGATTATCGTGCGTGAAAGAAGTTTTTTGGACAATATTTCCATTCCAATTATACCACATTCAAAATATCCATTTTTACTCTAGGAAGTATATTTGTATTCGTCTCTATCAAAACTCCTTTAACCCCTGCTTTTTCTCCAGCTAAAATATCCCTTTCGTTGTCGCCAATCAAAAATGATTGAGAAGCATCTACTTTATGCTTAGCAATTGCTTTTTCTATCATAATAGAATTTGGCTTTCTACAAAGGCAAGGTTCAATAGTATGATGATGAGGACAGAAATACACATCAGCAATTTTAATTCCTTCTTCCAATAATTTTTCTAGCATAAATTTATGCAGCTCATTCACCTCATCATGCGTATATCTAACTTTAGCAATACCTCCTTGGTTGGTTACTACAATCAATTTGTAATCATATTCTTGCAGCAAGCGTAAAGCTGGAAATAAGCCTGTGTTAAACTTAAAGTCCTCTATTTTATACACATAGTCACCAATCTCTTGATTGATTACTCCATCCCTATCTAAAAAAACCGCTTTATTCATTAATTACACAAAGATAACAATAGCCTACAATAAACAAGAAAATCGCTATCTTGCCATAACTATTAACCAAAAACAATTGTTATGAAACAAGTTTACTACTTATTTTCTATTGCTATGTGCGCACTATTTCTAAGCAATACTGCTTGGGCTCAAGTAGGTGTGGAAGGGCAAGTAAAAGATGATGCTGGAGACTTCCTAGCTGGTGTAAATATTCTTGTTAAAGGCACAAATTTTGGAAGTATTTCTGATTCAAATGGTGAGTTCAACATTACAGTACCAAACAATAATAGCATACTAGTCTTTTCATTTATTGGTTTTGAAACTATAGAGTTTTCTTTAAATGGAAAATCTAATATTATTGTAGAAATGAAATCCTCGGCTACTGACCTAGATCAGGTGGTTGTATCTGCTTCTCGTAAAAAAGAGAAAGTTTTAGAGGCTCCTGCTTCTGTTTCCGTTATTTCTGCTAAAGAAGTAGAAAGTAATGTGTCCTTAACTACCACAGATCACCTTTATTCTGCTTCAGGAGTAGATGTGTCAAAAACAGGTTTAACTTCCTCTAATGTAGTAACAAGAGGTTTTAACAATGTGTTTTCAGGAGCTGTTTTAACAATGGTAGACAACAGAGTTGCATCTGTTCCTTCATTGAGAGTAAATTCTACACAGATGATTCCTGGAAACAGTGATGATATCGCAAGTATCGAGGTTTTAAAAGGACCAGCTTCTGCTATTTACGGACCATTTTCATCTAATGGTGTTATTCACATTCTTACCAAATCTCCTTTAGATTTAGAAAAAAACAGTGAAACAAAAGTTAGTTTTGGTGCTGGGCAAAGAGATTTGTTAAATACTTCTGTAAGAACAGCTGGAAAAATCAATGACAACATAGGATATAAAATCTCCATGAACTACTTAAAAGGTACAGATTGGAATAGAGATTCTTCCGATTTAGCTCAAGAAATGGCAGCATGGAGCGATGGCTGGATTCAACTTTCAAAACAAGGCCCTAATGGAACTGTCATGACTGGAGATTCTGTAGCAGTTGTAAAGGATAACGAAATCAATAACTGGAATGTTGATGCACGCGTTGATTTTCGAGTAAATGATGATACTAAGGTAATTTTATCTGCAGGTCGCTCTAACACAAATGGAATTGAACTCACTGGACTAGGAGCTGGTGAGGCAAGAGATTGGAGCTACAGTTATTGGCAAGCTCGCCTATTACATAAAGACTTGTTTATACAAGCTTATGGAAACGAAAGTGATGCAGGTGAATCCTTCATGAGAAGAAGTGGTAACTTAATTGTGGATAACTCTCAATTTATATCGTATCAAATTCAACACTCTACAGAAATTGGAAGCCTAGCTTTAACTTATGGCGCTGATGCGTATTTAACAAGACCTAAAACATTAGGTACTATCAATGGTAATAATGAGTATTCTGATAACATTGATGAAAAAGGGATATATGTGCAAGGTAAATATGGATTTAATGATAAAATTGATTTAATCGGAGCATTACGCTACGACAATCACACTTTTGTAGAAGGTACGCAGATGTCTCCTAGAGCAGCAATGGTGTACAAAATAGATCCTAGAAACAGTTTCCGTTTATCCTACAACAAGGCATTCGATTCTCCTTCAGCGCTTAATTACTCTTTAGATATTTTATCTGGCTACCTACCAACGGGTATTGGAGTTAGAGGAATTGGAAACAGAGGAGGATTCAACTTCAACAGAGATGATAACGGAAATATAAACAGCTTCTACTCTCCTTACGCTCCAGGCCAAATAGCTTTAAACGATATAACTGGAACCAATGTAGCATGGGAAGTGTTTAAAGCTGGCTTAACAGCTGAATTAGCTAGCGCTTTTGGAATATCAACAGAGTCAGTAAACGAAGCTCTTTCAAATATATTCCCCAACCCCTTAATAGGACTTAAAAATAGTCTGATGGTGTTAAATCTTGATGAAAACGCAAGTTCACCATTTATTCCTATTAGCGCAGACGCAATTAAAGATGTTGATCCTCTCATCAATTCTATATCTACCACTAGAGAAATAGGATACAAAGGATTTTTAGGAGACCGTTTAGCAGCTACTGTTGATGTTTACAAAACAAATATCACAGATTTTGTAGGTGCACTTCAGGTGATGAATCCAAATGTGTTCATTGATGGAAATTCTGCTTATGAGGCGTTGATGAATCCTAATGCGATAAACGAATCTGTCTTAGAATATGATCTTATCCTAATGGCTTTAGATGGAGCTTATACCGAGGAGGCAAACGGGATGATAGAAGATGATATTGCTGCTGGACTAGCACAAATCCCTTACGGAACAGTAATGCCTGAAGAGTATACAGGTAATGATGTTATTATGACATATGCTAACTTTGGTGATGTAACCATAAATGGTATGGATTTTGCAGCTACCTATTATCTAGATGATAAAACACAAATTGCTGGAACCTATTCTTGGGTAGATAAAAACAAATACGAAACAGCTGAAGGAATTTTAGTTCCTTTAAACGCTCCTGCTAAAAAAGCAAGCTTATCTGTTTCTACTAAGCTGTTCGATACTTTTGACTTAAATGTCCGTTACAGATGGCAAGATGCTTTCCCTGTTAACTCGGGCGTTTATATAGGAGAGGTTGATGATTTTGCAGTAACAGATATTACATTAGGTTATAATCTGTTAGAGCACTCTCGTATTGATTTAAGTGTTCAAAATATTACCGACAATATGCATAACGAATTTGTGGGAGCACCAGAGATTGGTCGATTAGCAATGTTAAGATTCTCACATACATTTTAATATTCAATAATATTCTTTAAAAGCCCTACCTTTCGGCAGGGCTTTTTTTTATTTTTGAATAAAGAATTTATCACACAGTAATGCAATTTTTTTACACCCCTGACATATCTGACAACACTTATACATTCTCTAAAGAGGAAAGCAGACACTGCATTAAGGTTTTGCGAAAAAAAGTAGGTGATGGCATTCATTTAGTGGACGGTAAGGGGAACCTCTATCACACAACCTTAATCGATGATGATCCGAAAGGATGTACGGTTGAGGTAAAACAGAAAGAAGTAGATTTTAACAAAAGAAACTACCGAATTCATATGGTGGTTTCCCCTACTAAAAACAATGATCGATTCGAATGGTTTTTAGAAAAAGTTACCGAATTAGGCGTGGATGAAATCACGCCTATCATTTGTCAAAATTCTGAACGAAAAGTGATAAAAGCAGAGAGACTAAATAAAATTTTAGTTGCCGCCATGAAACAATCACTTAAAGCGTATCTACCCCAACTAAACGAAGCTGTATCTTGGAAGGATTTCATCGAAAAAAAATTCAATACAGAAAGATTTATCGCTCATTGTGGAGAAGGTAGTAAGACTCCTTTAAAACAATGGCTAAAACCACAGCAAGATGTGATGATTCTGATTGGTCCTGAAGGAGATTTTTCTGATACAGAAGTTATAGAAGCAATGAGCAGTGGATTTGTTCCTGTTAGCTTAGGTAAAAGCAGGTTAAGAACCGAAACAGCAGCAGTTGCTGCTTGCCACACCATCAACCTAACCAACGAATGAGAAAGGTACTTTATATTATTCTGTTCGCTTTGTTTTGTAGCTTTTCAAACCCTAGTTACCAAATTGCTGTTTTGAAATATCATGGCGGTGGCGATTGGTATGCTAACCCAAGTTCCTTAACCAACCTCATCACATTTGCGAACGAAAGCATCAAAGCGAATATTCAAAGTAAATACGCTACTGTAGAGGTTGGAAGTCTTGAAATATTCAACTACCCATTTATACATATGACAGGGCATGGAAATGTGATTTTTTCTCAGCATGAAGCAGAAAATTTGAGGAATTATCTGATTGGAGGTGGTTTTTTACATATTGATGATAATTATGGAATGGACCCCTATATCCGCCCAGAAATGAAAAAGGTTTTTCCAGAATTAGATTGGATTGAGCTCCCCTTCTCACATCCTATTTACCAGCAAAAATTCAGCTTTAATAATGGTTTACCTAAAATACACGAGCATGATGCAAAAGCGCCACAAGGTTTTGGTTTGATACATGAGGGAAGACTCGTCTGCTTCTACACTTATGAATGTGATTTAAGTGATGGATGGGAAGATCAGGCAGTCCACAACAACAGTCAGGCTACACGAAAAGAGGCTTTGCAAATGGGCGCCAACATGCTACAATACGTTTTTATCGGGAAAAAGTAATACCTTTAAATCATGAATCAAGGAGTGAAAAACATTATTACCCTAATTGCTGTTGCAATTGGGTTCTTGTTAGCTTGGCAATTAAAAACAATTGTAGGATATGTACTTATCTCTCTAGTAATTGCTTTAATTGGAAGGCCAATTATGCAGCTTCTAAAAAAACCTAGCTTTAAAGGTAAAAAGCTTCCTAATAGCTTAAGGGCAGCTGTCACTTTACTGATATTATTTATGTTCTTTTCTGGAGTTTTTAGCTTGTTTATCCCTTTGGTTATGGAAGAAGCTAGGATTATTTCCTCTGTCAATTTTGAGCATATTGTCGAGGGTTTACAGGAACCTATTAACGATTGTCAAAACTGGCTACACAATAATCACCTAATGAATCCCGAAAACAATTTGGAAGATGAGTTAATTAGCATCTTCAGCTTCACTCAGGTGGGAACGCTTTTTAGTTCTATTTTTGGTATGTTAGGAAATGGACTAATCGCGCTCTTTTCTATCCTATTCATCACCTTCTTCTTATTAAAAGAAAAGTATTTAACTAACAGCGTTATTACAGCATTTACACCAGAAGACAAGCAAGAAAATATCAACAACATCTTAATAAACACCAAGGAGTTATTAAGTCGATATTTCATTGGTATTATCATACAAATAGCTGCTATCACCCTTATAGTTAGTACTGGTTTATCATTTTTAGGTGTACAACATGCCATCCTCATCGGATTTTTAGCTGGCGTTATCAATGTAATTCCATACATAGGACCTATTATTGGTGGAATTATTGGTGTTCTCATTGGTATTTCCACCAACCTACACTTAGAGTTTTATACCGAACTTTTACCCTTATCAGGAAAAATCTTTTTGGTGTTTGCTGGAATGCAACTAATTGATAATTTTGTCTTTCAACCTCTTATATTTTCCAATTCTGTTAAAGCGCATCCACTAGAGATATTTTTATTGGTCCTTTCGTCAGGAACGCTTTGGGGAATAACTGGTATGATTGTAGCAATTCCATTTTATACGCTCTTTAGAGTTGTAGCAAAGGAATTTTTATCAGAATTTAAAGTAATAGAACAACTCACAAAAAACTTATAATTAAACTATTAGATAATGAAAAAAATTACAATTTTAATCTGCATGATTGGCTTAGTAACACAAGCAAGTGCACAAGTTGAAAAGTTGTCAGGACCTAGAATGGGAGTAACAATGGTTACCCCAGGAATTTTAGCAAGTGTTATTAGGGGTGATGTCGGCTTATTCGATAGTGATGAATTAAGTGAAGAGTGGCAAGGAAATGCAGGTCAATACGGAGCCGCAATGTTTCAGTACGGATGGCAATTTGAAAGTAGATTTGCTGATGGTGGAGATATTGTAGGAATTGTAGAGTGGATAGCTTTAGTGGGTGGAATGGAAAAAGGATTTTTTCTTCCGTCATTATCTTCAATGGTAGGATTAAGAACTGGTAAAGGTTTTGAAATTGCAATGGGACCTAATCTATCATTAAGTGGCGTCTCAATGGTGTTTGGTTGTGGATATAATTTTAAAGTTGGTAAGTTAAATTTACCTATTAACATTGCATATGTTCCTAGCATAACTAGAAAATATGATAATGGAGGTTCTTGGGATTACAATGAAGAAACTGGAGAACAATTTTATATACAACCCTACACAGTAGAAAAAGAGACAGGTCATAGAGTTACTATTACAGCAGGTTTTAATATTGGCAAATAATCCTTGATTTAACAAACATAAAAATCCAAAACTTCATCGACAAGCAGTTGGATAAAACGGCTGCTGACTTGTTGTTTTTATCAAAGAAATATCCAGATTGGAATATGGCTGCTATTGCACAACAAGTAGCAGGAAAACAAAAAACTAAAAAGAAAATCCCTACTTGGTTTAACACCAAGAACATCCTCTACCCTGTTCGTTTATCTCTGGAGCAGTGTTCTTCTGAAGAAACAGCAAAATATAAAGCCGAAATAATTCAAGGGAAGCGCTTTATTGACCTTACAGGCGGTTTTGGAGTAGATACCTACTTCATCAGTCGATCGTTTAAAGAAAGTGTTCACTGTGAGATAAATGAAGAGTTGCAATATATTGCTCAACACAATTTCAAAATACTAGGTAGTGGCATACAATCCTTTCATCAAAACGGATTAGAATATTTAAAAACTGTTAAAGAAAAGTTCGATCTCATCTATATAGACCCTGCTAGAAGAAATTACAACAATCAAAAAGTTATTAAACTTTCCGACTACACACCCAACATCTTAGAACATATAGATTTGCTATTTGAGAAAGGAAAAAACATTTTAGTGAAAACAGCGCCTTTATTAGATATCAAGCAGGCATTAAACGAACTGCCGTATGTTAAAGAAATTCATATCGTTTCTCTAAAAAATGAATGTAAGGAAGTATTGTATTTACTAGATCAAAAACATACAGCAGAGGCATATTTACACTGTATCAATACCACTCAATCGAAGTATAGCTTCTCATATTCTCAAGAAAATGAAACAGCTCCCTTAAGCGATCCTCTTGACTATCTATATGAACCCAATGCGAGTATTTTAAAAGCCGGTGCTTTTAATAGTATTGCCAATGATTTTAAGCTTCAAAAACTACACCCGAACAGCCATTTATACACTTCTCATAATTTATTAGAAGGTTTTCCTGGTCGAACCTTTAAAATAGATACTATTTGTAAATACAATAAAAAAGAAATTCTTAAACACTTTTCGGTAAAAAAAGCCAATATCGCTAGAAGAAATTTCCCGGATTCAGTTGTAGATATCCGTAAAAAAACAGGTATAAAAGAAGGTGGTGAACATTACTTATTTGCAACCACCTTACAAGATAACCAACCAAAAATATTGCTTTGTACTAAAGTTTAGAAAAGTAAATCTTGGTCTATTTCTATGTTTATTAAAAAATGAAGTGAATCTTGCATATCGTTATGCAACACTCTATCATCATTAACGAAAGTTACATCTTGCCTGTAAGTATCTAAAAGCGTTTCAATAAAATCGGAAGAAGCTCCCTTTCTAAACGCCATAGCTTGAGCTGCATTCATCAATTCTATCGATAAGATACGCTCTACATTCTCCACTACTTGATATAATTTTGTTGCGGCATTAGCTCCCATACTAACATGATCTTCTTGCCCGTTAGAAGAAACAATACTATCAACTGATGCAGGAGTACATAACTGTTTGTTTTGACTAACAATGCTTGCTGCAGTATATTGAGGAATCATGAAACCAGAATTCAAACCTGGTTTTGCTACTAAATAAGGTGGTAAACCTCTTTGTCCAGAAACCAACAAATATGTTCTTCTTTCAGAGATATTTCCTAATTCTGCCAAAGCAATCGCTAAGTGATCTAAAGCCAATGCCAAAGGCTGTCCGTGAAAATTACCTGCTGAAATCACCTTATCCTCTCCTACTATTACATTTGGATTATCAGTTACCGAATTAGCTTCTGTAACAATGGTTTTACAAGCATAGTCTATTGCATCCTTAGAAGCACCATGCACCTGAGGTATGCAGCGGAATGAATATGGATCTTGCACATGCTCTTTCTCGTTTTCAATGAGCTGACTTCCTGCCAACATCTCACGGATATTAGCTGCAGTTTTCAATTGCCCTTTATGAGGTCTAAGCATGTGAACTAATTCATTAAAAGGCTCTATTCTTCCATCAAAACCTTCTAAAGAGATTGAGCTAATAGCATCCGCTAAGTAAGAAAGTTTGTATGCTTTAAAAACAGACCATACGCCATAAGCATTCATGAACTGCGTACCATTCAGTAAGGCCAAGCCTTCTTTAGACTTCAACTCTATCGGCTCCCAACTCATCTTTTCAAGCATCTTTTCACTTGAAATAATACAGCCGGCCATTAAAACCTCTCCCATGCCTAATAATGGCAAAGAAAGGTGTGCTAAAGGCGCTAAATCACCTGATGCTCCTAAAGAGCCTTGCTGATAAACAACTGGCAAAATATCGTTATTGTAAAAATCAATCAATCGATTTACTGTTTCTAGTTGTACACCAGAATTACCATACGATAAGGACTGTATTTTTAAAAATAACATGATTTTTACAACTTCTGCCGGTACTTTCTGTCCGAAACCACAGGCATGGGACATCACTAAGTTTTTCTGCAACTGACTCAAATCATCAGCAGGAATGCTATGGTTACACAAAGAGCCAAAGCCAGTATTTACACCATAAATAGGCACTCCTCCAGCTACCGATTTTTCATCTAAGTAAGCACGGCATTTCAGGATGCGATTTTGAGCATCTTCAGATAAGGTTAGCTGAGTGCTTTCTGTAATAAGCGTGTATAAACGCTCTATGCTTAAGTAATCTGCGCTAATAGCGTGCGTGTTTTCCATGTATCAATCTTCTCTAAAACAGTATTTTTCCAATTTACGAGCTGTAAGGTTATACCCCGTTACTATTCTTTTTGCTTTGTGGTAATATTTTTCTCTGGAACGCAGTGTTTTAAATACATAGTCAAGCATTTCTTTTTCGTCTTTTCCTGCTAACAAAGGCCTTGTACTTGGGGAGGAAAGTAATCTAGGTAAAAGTGCTTTAGGATGTATATTGATGTAAATCGTTTTACCATACTCATTCATCTGATTCATATTATCGAAAAAACATGGTGTACCGCCTCCAGTAGAAATTACTAAATCTTCTTTATCAATAACCCTATGTAAATAAACACGTTCTAACTTCCTAAAATAATCCTCTCCATACTCTTCAAAAATATGACTGATTTTTCTCCCCTCCTGTTTTTCTATATACTCGTCTAAATCAATGAATTGATACTGTAAGATATAGGCTAATTTTCTACCTAAAGTAGTTTTACCACTTCCCATGTAGCCAATTAAAAATATTCTCATAATACTTGTTTAAAAAGGTGAATCGGGCTCTTTTCGCATATGGTTGTACACCAATTGATCCACCCATTTTGGGAAAAATTTATTCAACCATAAGGTTAACTTTCCATTCATTGTTAAAGTTAAGTAATCTTGGCGTTTAAGAACTGCTTTCAAGATGAATTCAGCTACATCTTCCGGTTGCATCATCTTTTGTTCATCTCTAGGACTTTCTCCTTGCATATTACCATCGCTTCCCAATGCTGTATTGCGTATGTTGGAAGCGGTAAAACCTGGACATGCAATAAGTACATGTAGTCCTTTTTTCAAATTCTCTAGACGCAAGGCTTCAAGAAATCCGTGCATAGCAAATTTAGAGGCCGAATAACCTGTTCTTCCTGGCAATCCTTTGTAACCAGCAATAGAAGAAACACCAACGACCGAACCCTTGCTTTTAAATAAATAAGGAAGTGCATACTTGGTACAATAAACAGTCCCGAAAAAATTAATTTCCATCAACTGACGAATTACTGAAACCTCCGCCTGCTCTAGGGTAGCACGCATAGAAATACCTGCATTATTGATAAGCACATCTATACCTTGAAATGCCGCAACAGATTCTGAAATTAGGCGTTGACAATCTGATTCTTTACTAACATCAGCTTGCACGGCTAATGCAGTAAAACCCGCCTCTTGTAATTCTTTACATACAAGTTTAAGTTTTTCCAAATTACGCGCAGCTAATACTACTTGGGCACCCTCCTGCGCAAAAATCCATGCACATGCTTTACCAATTCCGGAAGAAGCTCCAGTAATGATAACTACTTTGTTTTTCATCAAATTTCAGCTTAATTTGCTGTTACAAATAAAGGCATTTTACATGAAAATTATTGAGGTTAACTCAAAGAAAACTATAAAGCAGTTTCATCAACTTGCTTTCCAGATTTACAAAAATGATAAAAACTGGATTCCTCACATACAACAGGAGGTAGAAGCTGTTTTTACTCCCAAGCAAAATAAGTTTTTTAGACATGGCGAAGCTATCCGATGGATGATTCAAGATAAAAATGGAAAAATCATTGGTCGAATTGCTGCTTTTATCAATAATAAAAAAGCATTTAGCGAAAAACAAGCTACTGGTGGATGTGGTTTTTTCGAATGCATCGATAATCAAGAAGCTGCTAATCTCCTTTTTAACACCGCCAAACAATGGCTTAGCGAAAGAGAAATGGAAGCCATGGATGGCCCTATTAATTTTGGTGAGCGCGATCGCTACTGGGGTCTGTTAATAAATGGACATGAAAAAGCACCGATTTACGGCAACGCGTATCAACCAGCATATTATCAATCTTTATTCGAGAACTATGGCTTTAAGGTTTATTTTGAACAATATATGTTTGAACGATCTGTACATGAAGATGTGCAAGAAAAATACAAAGAGCGTTCAGATAAAATATTAGAAGATTCTGGCTATACTTTTCGACACATGGAAAAGGATAAAATGTTTGAATATGCTGAGGATTTCAGAACCATCTACAACAAAGCGTGGGTAACACATAGTAATTTTAAGGGAATGCCCGAAACACAGGCGCGCTCCATTATGCGAAAATTAAAACCTGTGATGGATCCCGAACTCATTTGGTTTGCTTACTATAACGAAGAACCTGTGGGTTTCTTTATAGCACTTCCTGAACTGAATCAAATTTTTAAATACATCAATGGTAACCTGAACTGGTGGGGAAAATTGAAATTTTTACTTCATCAAAAGAGAGGTGTCTGCAACAATGTTTTTGGGATAGCATTTGGCATTGTACCCGACCATCAGCGAAAAGGCTTAGAAGGAGCCATCATCATGAATGTGAAAAAACAATTTGAAACACGCAGTAAAAAATATCAAAACATTATTGTGACTTGGATAGGTGATTTTAACCCTAAAATGATACGAATTGCAGAAAACTTAGGCACTACCAAATACATGACTCTTTACACATACCGAAAATTATTTGATGAAAACGCTGTTTTTGAGCGTTGTAAAACCATCAAATAAAACTAGTAATTAAGGGGTTTTATTTTATTTCAAATTTATTGTGTTTTTGCTATTGTAAAATGAAATAATGCCTTTATATTTGCACCGCTTTTGGCGGATGACCTGGTAGCTCAGTTGGTAGAGCATCTCCCTTTTAAGGAGAGGGTCCTGGGTTCGAGCCCCAGCCAGGTCACTAAAACCCGTTTTCTGAACGGGTTTTATTTTTGAACAAATTGCAC
>PAYR01000035.1 GCA_002715345.1 Flavobacteriales bacterium
AGATAAACCCCTGTTTGTACACGGTCTCCGTAGCCGTTTTTACCATCCCAAACAGCTTGCCCTCCTAGGGCAGTGGTTTCATACACTAGCGTTCCGTTTAGGTCGGTAATTTTCACATCAGCATCTTCTACAAGACCTTTAATAGCAATGATTCCGTTAAATTCTGGCCGCACCGGATTTGGGTAAACGCTTACTTTTTGATGTATCTCGTACCCTTGTGTTGCATCCGACATATAAGAAAGCAAACCCTTACTTGTACCAATATACACCTCCCCTGTTTGATGGTTAATAGCAATATCTGTGATGGTATTTGAGAATAGCGGACTATTTTCTTCTGTGAAGTGATGAATTTGTTCTGTTCCATCTGGAGAAACCAAAAACACCCCCGCACTTTGTGTGCCGAGCCATTTTCTGTTGGCGCCATCTACAGCAATAGCCGTTACTGTTTCGTTGGCTAGTAAGTTCTCTACATAGCCATCTACTTCTACTAAAATTTGCTGAGCATCAAAATCATAGCCCGAAAACACATTTTCAGGACTATAAAAAACAGCAATTCCCTTATTGGTGCCAACCCAAATTTCACCATCTCTATCTTTTGCTAAAGAGTATATGTCTTTAGAAGGGAGCGCTCCATTTCCAACAGCGGTGCTCAAAGTTTTGTCTTCATCGTCAAAAACATTTTCTAAACTACCTTTATCATCAAAAACTAAGAGTCCACCACCTTTTGGTATAATAATCCATTTTTGATTAAAATCATCAATAACTAAACTACCTAAATGTGTTTCAATAGTATTATAGCTGTTTACTTTATAAGAAATCCAATCATCAGATGGAGTCTTGACAACTATAGCGTTTTCTACTTGAGAGTTAGCCATCCAAAGGTTTCCATCATTATCAAAAGCCATTCCTTTGATTCGTATCCAACCATAAACATTTGAGCTAGAGTCATTAGAGATAGGCTCTAGAGCACCATTAGTGTTTGTGAAATTATAAATTGTGTCTAAGTCGTAATTTGTTTCATTCCACACAAGTTTAAGCACTCCCCTATTCCAGCTACCTAAAAAAACTTCTTTTCGATTGTTAGGGTTTGGGACAATATTAGTAATATCTTTAGTGTAATCAATTAATGAGCTAGAAACTCTTGACCATTCATAATCATCATTCCAATAAAACCCTTCCCATATATTATTATTGTTCCAGGTAGTCGTAATGCCACCAGGAGAAACATACAACTTCTCTTTGTGATGGGTTAAAGAAAACACGAGTTCGCTATTTGGACTTTCAGGTATCAAGTGCCAGTCATTGTCTTCTCCTACAAAAACTAAAGAATACACCTCATCTGCTAACCAATATCCTTTAGAGTTTTTATATAGGCCGTTTAAACGAACACTTCTTTCAATAGATTTTAAAAACTCAACACCTTCATTTTCTATAGTGTATAATTCCTTATTACCAAGCACATGCATTTTGTGGTCGGAATAAGTAAAACCTCTAAAGTTTTCAATATATCCGGCGTTAAACCATTTTTGAGTAAAAGAAATTAGACTATCTTCATTAGTAAGAATATAACAGTCATCCTGAATACACTCTATAGCCACCGCTTTATTAAGTGTTTCGCTTGAGCTTTTTTTCCAATTATGGAAGTCGGAAAGATTTAGACTTGTTTTTGAAACATATGTTCCTGAATCTGTAATAGCGTAAATTGAATCTTGAAAAAAACTTAAATCATAAACAGTTAAGTTAGCGTCCGATGTAAGGTAAAAGGTGTTTAAAAACTCTTTATTTCTACAGTCTAATTCTAGAACTCCAAAGGATGTTGAGAGGTAGGCAATATCACTTTTAAAGTAAACATCATGTATTGTTTTCTCGCCTATGATCTGCTCGTTTTTAAAATCAGGAATATTATAAACTGTATTGTTTTCAATTAAATCAATATTTCCATTTGTATAACCGATAAAAAGTTGGTTGTTGTAGGTGTTTTTGCGCAGCACACCAATACCTATGTCTGATAATGAATTTACTTTAGATAGTCGCTTAACGCTCATTTCGTTTAGATTAAACGTATAGACACTAAAGTTTGTTGCGATATAAAGAGTGCTATCTAATTCTGCTATGCCAATTGCTTTTTTATACGGAAGATGTTCTTTCCAATAACTAATACCAGTTTCTTGCGCTATTGCTAGAATGAAGTTAAAACAAAAAAAAGCTGATAAAAAGAGTTTCATAAAAACAAGAGTGTTTTACCACAACAAATTTAACACATTCTTATTACGAAGGGAATACCCTTTCTTGTAGATTAACATTTTTTTTATCAATCTTTTTATTTATAAAAATGCAAATACTTAAAAATCAGACAGATATAAAATGGCGCACAGAGATGTAATTAATCAGCAAAACAATAAAAATTAATAGGGTTGTGCTATAGGGGGGTGAAATCGTCTTAAAAACGATTATTTGCCTTTTTTGTGTCTAATAATGAATATTTGGCTAGAAAACTCTTGATTTCCAAAAAGTGCTCGCAAATTAGAGAGTAGTCCAATGATGGTTCCTTTTAGAAGCTTTTTTTGCCCGCTTTTAATTTTTTCGCTGAGCATGGATACATAAAAGGCGTCAAACCACATGGGTTTGATTTTAGTTATTTCTAAATTGTGTTGCCTTAAAAGTGTGCTCATGCTGTTTTTATCGAAATGATACAGGTGTCTAGGCACATCGTAAGCAGCCCAGTTTTCTTGGAAATATTTAGCATCCCACGATTTATGATTTGGAACCGCTATTAGTAGTTCGCCTTCCTTTTTTAGCCAATTTTTAAAGTTAGCCAAGGTCTCTTGCAGATTTGGGATGTGTTCCAGCACATGCCACAGCATAATCCTATCTATGCTATTTTCGGCAAGCTCTATTTTTTCACTTGTTTCAGTAAGTTCTAATTTGTGGTTTTTTCGGGCTTGTTTACGAGCTTTTTCTTCAGGCTCTACTCCAATACATCTCCATCCTTTTTCTTGGCAGGCAGCCAACAGCTCTCCTGTTCCAGATCCAAATTCTAACAGCGCCCCCATTTCTTTTCCTAATAAATTTACTTTTTGTTTCAATGTAATAGATCTTACCAATTTGTATAATTTATTAAATAGACCCTTGCTGGAGTTAGAGTGTGAAATGTATTCTTCAGATTGGTAATACTTTCCTATCTCTTCGTTTTTAGGAATATTGTTAGTGAATAAAAAGCCGCATTTTTCGCATTTGGTTATAGGAAATGTTTCACGTGAAACAGTGTCGTCTACACAGTGTAAATGGTTTGTTAATTGCTTTGATTGGCAAATGGGACAGTTCTCAATAGTGTTCATATTTTGGTGGTTTCACATGGAACATTAGCGCCCCATATAAACAAGCAGTACATTTACATCAGAAGGAGAAACGCCGCTTATTCTAGATGCTTGTCCAATAGATTTTGGTTGTATAGCGCTTAACTTTTCTCTAGACTCAGAAGAGATGGCGCCTAGCTTACTGTAGTTAAAGTTTTCGGGTATTTTGATTCCTTCTAGCTTGTTTAGTTTTTGAGCAGTTTCTTCCTCTCTTGCAATATATCCGTTGTATTTGATCTGGATTTCAGCTTGCTCAATAACTTCTTGTTCAAATTTATTTAACTTTTCTTGAATGGAGTTTATTTTTAAAAAGTCTTCAATCTTAATCTGCGGCCTGCTTAATATTTTAGCCAACTTTGTTTTTTGTTTAATGGTAGAGCTATTATTGGCTTCTAAGGTTTTGTTGATGTCTTCTGGCGTAATACTTTCATTCTCTAGATAAGTTGTAACGGCTTTAGTTGCTTCGGCCTTCTCCATTACTATTTTCATACGTTCATCGCTTGCTAACCCCATGGCATGACCTTTTTCTGTTAGTCTTAAATCAGCATTGTCTTGACGCAGTAAAATTCGGTACTCTGCCCTAGAGGTAAACATGCGATATGGTTCGTCAGTTCCTTTTGTTACTAAGTCGTCAATTAACACCCCAATATACGCTTCCGATCTACCTAGTGTGAATTCTTCGATATCTTTTACTTTTCTATGTGCATTTATGCCGGCCATCAAGCCTTGACAAGCCGCCTCTTCATAACCTGTAGTTCCGTTGATTTGCCCCGCAAAAAAGAGGTTTTCTACTAGTTTTGTCTCTAGAGTTAGCTTTAATTGTGTGGGCGGGAAATAATCGTATTCAATTGCATATCCGGGACGGAAAATTTTTACATTTTCAAAGCCAGGAACTAATTTAAGCGCTTTATGCTGAACTTCTTCAGGTAAAGAGGTGGAAAATCCATTTACATAGATTTCTACCGTATTCCACCCTTCTGGTTCTACAAAGATTTGATGCCTGTTTCGTTCAGAAAATCGTTCAATTTTATCTTCTATAGACGGACAGTATCTAGGGCCTAAACCCTGAATTCTGCCGGCAAACATTGGCGATTGTTCAAAGCCAGTCTTAAGGACATCGTGTACATCGGGATTGGTGTAGGTTATATGGCAGCTTCTTTGATTCTTTAGCTTAGGGGTGTCCATATAAGAGAATTTACCAGGATTGGCATCTCCCGCTTGCTCTTCCATTTTGCTGTAATCTAAAGACCTTCCATCAACTCTAGGAGGGGTTCCTGTTTTCATACGCCCACTTTCAAAGCCTAGCTTTACCAAAGTTTCGGTTAGGCCAGTTGCAGCTCTTTCTGCACTCCTACCCCCTCCAAATCGCTTTTCACCAATATGAATGATTCCATTTAAGAAGGTTCCGTTGGTTAACACCACTGTTTTGGCTGCAATTTTTAGCCCCATAGAGGTCGTTACACCAATCACTTTCCCGCCTTTTATTATTAAACCATCAACCATGTCTTGCCAAAAGTCAACATTAGGTGTTGCTTCTAACATCAGACGCCACTCTTCAGCAAATCGTAAACGATCACTTTGCGCTCTTGGGCTCCACATAGCAGGGCCTTTTGAGCGGTTAAGCATACGGAACTGAATCATTGTTTTATCGGTAATGATTCCTGAATATCCACCAAGCGCATCAACTTCTCTTACGATTTGCCCTTTTGCAACACCTCCCATGGCTGGGTTGCATGACATTTGAGCGATGGTTTGCATATTCATGGTAACTAACAGTACGTTAGAGCCAAGATTAGCTGCTGAAGCGGCTGCTTCACAACCTGCGTGCCCCGCTCCTACCACAATTACATCGTATTCTTTCTCAAACATTTCTTAAGTCCTTGTATGCTAATAAATTAGGAGCGCAAAGATAGGTAAAAATCTTCTTTTTCTCGCATGGTATTTACTTCTTCTCTGCTTTTGTCTTGATAACCAGCGAGATGTAAAATGCCATGAATTAATACGCGATCTAATTCGTCTTCAAAATTCACTCCATAAGCATTGGCGTTTTCTGTCACACGCTCTACGCTAACAAAGATATCTCCGTTGATGATGTCTCCTTCACAATAATCAAAAGTAATGATGTCTGTGTAGGTGTCATGGTCTAAAAACTGGATGTTTTTCTCCAATAGATACTCATCTGTGCAAAAAATAAAGCACAACTCTCCTGCTCTTTTACTTTCATTGATTATACTGTTGATAATCCATCTAGATCGAGCATCTTTTTTAGAAGGCGTGAAGTCACATTCGCTATGAAATAAAATATTAGCGTCCATCATTTTGAAAGTATTCGTTGACTTTATTTTTGTAAAAAGGCGTTAAGGAAGGCGGAATGGTTCTTAAAAGTTCTTCTTGTTTTTCCTTTTCTTTTTGGTATTCTTCAAAGGGATTAATAAGTCTATTCGTGATGTCTTGAAGCCATTCTTGGGACTCCCTTTGTTTGTCTTGCTCTCTTTCTCTATGCGCCTTTTCTGCTTCTAGTAATTTATTCAGAATTTCTTGTTGCCTTAAGAGGGTTTGTTGTGTGATATTTCGGTTGATGATATCTGTTTCTGTTTCCTCCATTTGCTTCAGCATTTTATCAATAGTTTTCTTTGCCTTTTGATCTCCACTTAGCTCTTCGCGAATTTCTTGCATTCGTTTACGAATCATTTCTTGCTCAGCTGCCATTTTAGAAAGCTCTTTACTTTGTTTCCCTTGCTTCTTCTTACCATTTTCCCCTTTTCCATCCTTCATCATCCCTTTTATTTTATCTAGTAATTGTTGCTGTCTTTGTCGCATCTTGCTAACAGACCCCTCTCCAATGTTTTTAGGTTTATTACACATTTTATCTCCAGCTCTATCTGCCATTTTCTGCATTTGTTCTAATGCTTCAAACAGCATTAAAGCAAGATTGTTTGCAGAAGTCATTGCAAATTGTTGTCGCTCACTAGCTTTGTTTGAAAATCTTTCTTCCATTAAAATTAACGACTTTTCCATTCCACTGTTTAATGCGCTGATCTCTCGATTAACCATAGCATGTATTTGAGGCTGCCTTTTGCTTAAAGCGAATAGGCTGTCCTCAATAATTTGCGCATCATTTTGCAACTTTTTTTGTAGCTGCATGTATTGCGTGTATTGTGGACTATTGATGTTTGTTTCAGTGATGTTAGCAAGAAGCATTTCTTGATCTAAGGAGAGCGTGATAAGGTTTTCTAAAATTTGTCGCAATGTAGCCATGTCTTCCGAGACACTATCTGATTTAGATTGCTGCATAGAAGATTGAAGTTTTTGACTCATTTCTTCCATTTTTTGCGCGGCATTTTTCTGTGATTGGGAAGATTTTTTCTTCATATTCATTTCTAGATGCTCCAAGCTTTTTTTCATTTCCTCCTGTATCTGCTCCTCTTCGGGTTTCATATTAGGAAGCTCTTGTTTTTTCTCTAAATCTTGATTTAGCTCCTCTGCTTTTTTAAGTTCTTCCTGTATTTTTTCAAATTCTTCTTGAATAGCTTCCTGTTGTTCTTTAAGGTCCTCTTTATTCGTGTCCTTTTGCTGAGTTTCTTCTGATAATTTTTTTTGTTTCTGAGTTAGCTCATCTAGTTTTTGAATCGTATTTTCTAGTTTTTGTTGCAGCTCCAGTTGCTTGAATAACTCTAGAGATCTGTCCAGTTCCTTTTCTAAACTCTCATCGTTCTGCTGCATATCTTCCAACATTTCCTGCAACCGCTCTTTGTTTAGTTCATCCATCATTTTCTGCAGTTCATCCATCATTTCTTTCATCTCTTCCGTCATTATGTTTTCAAAAAGTTCCTGCAGTAATTCTTGTTTCTTCAACAACTCTTCATTGGGTTGCTCAAAGCGATTTTCTTCTTGTTGGTTTTGTCTTTGTTGCTGTTGAATTTCAGCTACTCTTTCTTGCAGTTTCTTTTGATTTTGTAGCAGTGATTTCGCTTTTTGCTTGTCTTCCCAGCTCAATTCTTTTTCCTCTAGTAAATGTCGCTCCAACTCTTCCATTTCTTTTTGCACTTCCTCAGCAAGATTCAAGGCGTCTTCAACTTTTGTTTTTAAAGACTCATTATTCTCCTCTACCTGTTGCTCATGTTCCTCTTTTGTTGGTGATTTATGAACCATGATTTTAGAACGAGAAGATTTATTTCCGTTAATAGCGTCATTATCCCAAACCTCAAAGAAATACTCCAAGCTTTCACCTGTTTTTAGGCCCACACTTGACAAATTCCAGTGGTGATAAAATCCTTGTTGATTATTTTTATTGATAGCTAGCTCTTCTATAAACCAATCATTGCTTTCTTCACCAAGGGTTCGGAAGTTAAAAGTAAGCGAGCTAAATCCGTAGTCATCTTGAATAACCCCTTCAAAAAAGCGTAAATGAGTGTTGTTACTATCAATGATTTCGGTCAGCTTAATAGATGGAAAAGCATCTGGAATAACCTCTAATTGATAAAAAATGCTGTCACCATCAAGCGCTTTGCTGCTTACAAAAAGGCCATAATTAATAGATTGGTAAACCGTTTTTCGAATTTCAAAAAGCTCAGCGCTTATTGTATGAGCCTTTTCTTTTTTATCAAACTGGAAAAATAGATTTTCCGCATGCTCTGTTTCAAAACTCCATTGAATTTCTGACCCTTCAGGCACGCGTAAATTCCCTTTGTTAAGGATTTGTTCACTCTTTAGCTTAGTGTAAGACGGGTAATCGATTTGAGCATTAAAAGATTTAATAATGGGTTTTGGAACAATTTTCAAGGTCATAGACTCAGAATAAAACCCATTAGCCCAAAACTGAAAAACTAAATCTTCTTGGGGGTTTTTAAGAAGATGGTTAAACTGCCCCCCCTTCTTTTTTAATCGATGTTTATTCCCCTCAACAACAACAAAAGCATCAGCTGGAATTTCTTCCCCTTCAAAATGCATTTTTAACAGAAAATCCTCCCCTTTTACTCCTTGTAAATGGTTGTTTACTAGTACAAAAAAGAAAGGTGCTTTTGGCTCAAAATGGGTGTTGTACGAAATAATTCTAGCGGAACTTTCTGTAACAATACTTTTATTGCCGCTAAAAAACAGCAGCAGCAAAACACTTACAGGAACTAAAACATACTTGAGATATTGTTTGTTTTCCGAAAAATCGATTGCCTTCAAAAAGGGGATAGGGCTTAATTGTTTCGATTTTTGCTCAATACTTGCATTGATCAGCTCGTTTTCTGAGTTACTTAAGCTTGAAAGTTGTAAGAGGTTTAGAAGTTTGTCCTCTACTTCTGTAAAATGTGTACCAATAATTTTAGCAGATTCTTCTTGTGAAAGTGTTTCTCCAATACGGTATAGTCCTTTGAGCGGAATGACAATCCACTTCCATAAAACGAAAAGCGTAGGGCTAATAAAGCCCCAAAAGAGGATGGTTCTGATTGTTGTGCCAAAATTCCCAAAGTGTTCAGCGAACGAAACAAACAAGAAAAAGAGGAGTGAAGAAGTGATAAAATAGATTACTCCTTTCAACAACAAGTTTTTATAATACTTGCTGATGAAGGCCTCTAATTTTTGCATCAATTCGTTTTCCCTTGCCATTCTACAAAGGTATGATTTTTAGCGCCATCAAAATCAAGACATTTTTAGAAGAAAGCGTATCTTTACCTCCACTAAAAATCAGAAGCATGGAGAAAGTAAGAGTTCGTTTTGCGCCTAGCCCAACAGGACCACTGCATATGGGTGGTGTGCGTACGGCTTTATATAACTACTTGTTTGCTAAAAAGCATGGTGGAGATTTCTTATTACGCGTGGAAGACACCGATCAAACACGTTATGTCCCAGGAGCAGAAGGTTATATTCTAGATGCTTTAAGCTGGTGTAAAATCAAGGTTGACGAAGGTGTTGGAGCAGGAGGAAAGCTTGGGCCTTATCGTCAGTCAGAGCGAAAAGAGATGTATCGTCAATATGCTGATAAGTTGATCAATTCTGGATATGCTTATTATGCTTTTGACACTACAGAAGAATTAGAAGAAATGCGTAAGCGTATGAAGAATGCGGGCGTTCCTTCTCCGCAATACAATCAAGTTACGCGTTCCTCAATGAAGAATTCCCTTTCTCTTTCCGAAGACGAAGTGAAGGCAAGAATCAAGGCGGGAGAACCATATGTTATTCGTATTAAAATGCCACGAAACGAAGAAGTGAAAATCAATGATTTGATTCGTAGTTGGGTTGTGGTAAACACCAATAACTTGGATGATAAGGTAATCTTTAAATCAGACGGAATGCCAACCTATCATTTAGCCAATGTGGTGGATGACCATTTGATGAAAATCACGCATGTGATTAGAGGAGAGGAGTGGTTGCCATCAGCACCGCTACACGTGTTGTTGTATAAGTTTTTAGGGTGGGATATGCCGCAATTCGCACACTTACCTTTAATTTTGAAGCCAGATGGAAACGGAAAGCTGAGCAAGCGTGACGGTGATCGTTTAGGGTTCCCTGTGTTTCCAACTAAGTGGACAAATCCTGAAACAAAGGAGATTTCTTCAGGATATAGAGAGGCCGGATATTTCGCGGACGCATTCACCAATATGTTAGCTTTTTTAGGCTGGAACCCAGGAACTCCAGATGAACTATTTTCTATGGATGAGCTTATAGAAGCATTTTCTTTAGATAGAGTAGGAAAGGCGGGTGCTAAGTTTGATTTTGATAAAACGAAGTGGTTTAATCAGCAATATTTAAGAGCAAAAACAGGAGAGGAGTTGTCTGATTTAGTAGCTCCTTTTGCCGAGGGTAAAGAGATAGACAAATCGTATTTGTCGGCTGTTTGCGAGTTAATGAAAGAACGCGCCACTTTTCTGAAAGATATTTGGGAAGAAAGCCAGTTTTTCTTTTCGGCACCACAATCATATGATGAAAAAACAGTGCGTAAAAAATGGAATGATCAAACTCCATCTATTTTACAAGAGCTATCTTTATTGCTAGATGGAATTGAAGATTTTTCTGCAGAAAAAATCGAAGCATCATTCAAGGCTTTTTTAGCTGAAAAAGAACTTGGGTTTGGCGCGGTGTTGCCAAACTTTCGACTGGCGGTAACAGGTTTAGGTATGGGGCCATCTATATTTCAAACCTCATCCCTTTTAGGAAAAGAAGAAGTGTTAGCCCGAATTCAAACTGCTATAGATAAAATTCAAAAATAATGGGAGTTATTACTGTTTCTGGAATTAAATTATATGCCTTCCACGGCTGCATGCAAGAAGAAGCAAAAATAGGTTCGGATTATGAGGTGGATGTTGTGCTAGAATGTGATTTTTCTGAGGCGGCTATGAGTGACGATTTAACACAAACGGTGAATTATGTTGCTGTGAACAAAATAGTAACAGAAGAAATGGCAATTCGCTCCAAGCTCTTAGAGCATGTGGCGCAGAGGATCATAACTAAACTAGCTGATAATCACCCAGAAATTGTTTCTATGGAGGTGAGCGTGGCTAAGCTAAACCCACCTATTGATGGCAATGTAGATAGGGTGGTGGTGACAGAATTTTTGAAAAGCCCTTAGACGACTTGTAATAAAAAGCCAAAATTCCTTATGTTTGCCGACCTCAATGGTCTCGTGGCCGAGTGGCTAGGCAGCGGTCTGCAAAACCGTGTACAGCGGTTCGAATCCGCTCGAGACCTCACAAAAACACCTGATTTTCAGGTGTTTTTTTTGTTTTGCCTAATGATTGGAAAAAGAAACTAGAGAAAATTCGCTATCTTTGTAAGTTTACAAGTGTAAAGGGATATTATGAAGCACTTTTTATTCTTAGCTTTCTTAATACTATCGTTTAATGTCAATGCACAGTTCTATCCTGTTGCTAATGATAGTCCATATTGTGATGCGGGAGGAGGAACTTACCTGAACAACGACTGTATACAAGAGGTTAGTTTTGTAGATATAGATTATCAACTAGATGCAACCTCAGTAGAAGTTTATACAGACTTTACAATGACACAACAAACTTTTGATGAGTTTGATCAGGGTTTGGCTTTTACCACTGCAACAGATAACCCAAATTGGAATTTTTTCTGGGCTCCACCTTTTAGTTTTTATCAATACTTTACAGAGGTTGAAAAAGGGATGGCGTATCCAATAGATGTTTATGCTGCTCAAATGGGGGGCTCAACATGGAATACACCCGATAGGTATGTCAAAGTTTTTATTGATTGGAATCAAGACGGTGATTTTAATGATGTCGATGAAGATGTTTTGACTGCGGGTCCTGATGATGATAATAATGATTTATATTTCTCTGGGTTGATTAATGTTCCAGTGACTGCCCTTAATGGACCAACAGTAATGAGAGTCATTTTATCAAGAACGAATTCCTCCGCCTCTTTTGGTCCTTGTTCAATTGTGGCTAAGGGAGAAGCTGAAGATTATACCGTGATTGTTGGAGGTTTGATTTCAGATATAAACTCAATCGACGTTAGTTGTAATGGGCAAACAGATGGAGAAATCACAATTGATGCGCCTGCTGCCATAACTCCATATAGCATTTCAATAGACGGAGGGCTTACTTTTCCATATACCGGCATTGCGGACCCCTCATTTACAATTTCAGGGCTATCAGCAGGAAGCTACAATATAGTTGTAGAAGATTCACAGCCAGAAACAGATGTATATAGTGCAAATCCTGTTGTAATAAATGAACCTGATCTGGTTTCATTTAGTGCTGGAGTTTCATCGAATTATAACGGTGCTCAAATAAGTTGCATTGGTGAGTCAGATGGTGAAATCCAAATTTTTGCTCAAGGAGGCTTGGGTCCTTATCTCTATGAATATACACTGGGAGCTGGGCCAATGATGACATCTAATGACAATTTAGTAACAGGTCTTTCCGCTGGTCTATATGAAATTAACGTTCACGATGATAATGGATGTATTTCAACCCCTATTAATGTTCTAATTACAGAGCCAGGAGAGTTAATTAATACAGCCACGATTACTTCTAATATTAGCTGTGATGGTGCGTCAGACGGAGAAATGATCATAAATGTGGTTGGAGGTACTCCTGGTTATGATGTTTTAATTGATGGTGTATCAAATGGTGATGCTTTAGTTACAAATTTATCAGAAGGAACTTATACTATTCAGGTTATAGATGCTAATAATTGTGCTAGTATAGAGGAAACGATTGATTTAACAGATCCTGAGCCTGTAACAGTCTCAGCCTCTATTTCAACAGATTTTAATGGATATAGTATTAGTTGCAACGGATTATCAGATGGAGAAATATCCATTACAACTGCAGGAGGAACAACTCCTTATACATATTCTATAAACGGAGGTGTTTCGTTTGACTATACAAGCAGTATTATATCTAATCTTCAAGCAGGAAGTTTTGATGTAGCAACAATTGATGCTAACGGCTGTGTTTCTACAATAGAGAACATAACCCTTACAGAACCAACACAATTAGAGATCACAGCAGTGGATAACTTAGTTGATGTAAGCTGTTTTGGCTTTTCTGATGCTGAGGTTGAGATGGTTTCTTCAGGTGGAGTTCCTACCTATAATTACAGTATAACAGGTGGTGCTCCGTTTCCAAATACATCAACAGTTACTAATCTATCTCAAGGCACATATTTCGCAGTTGTTCAAGATTTAAATTTATGTGAATCTGAACCGTTTGAATTTTTAATTACAGAGCCAGACCCTTTAACCTTTAATGCTTTTATTGCCTCAAATTATTATGGGGAAGATGTAAGCTGTAATGGTGTGTCAGATGGAATTATTGAGGTTGTTCCTTCTGGAGGAACATATCCATACTATTATTCATTAAATGGAGGAGCTAACATCATGTTACCTTCACCTTCTAATTTAATTACATTGTTAGCAGCAGGAAGCTATGATGTTTCTGTGTCAGACGCGAACAATTGTCCATCAGCTACAGTAGATATTTCTCTATTACTAACTGAGCCAGATGTTGTAAACATTAATTCTTTTGTAAGCTCTGATTATAATGGACAAGAGATTTCATGTTTTGGTGCTAATGATGGGGTTATTACAATAACTGCATCTGGAGGGACACAGCCATATGAGTACTCAGCAAATGCAGGCGTTTCTTTCGTTACATCAGGACAACCTAATACTTGTGTGGTTTCTAACCTTTTTGCAGGAGCTCACACCACTTTGGTGCAAGATGCAAATGGATGTTTTTCTAATTTAGAAATAGTGAATATTACACAAACACCAGAGTTGACCGTAACTGTATTACCAACTAATGTTGGGTGTGGAAGCGGTTCAGACGGATCTGCCGATTTAGATATTGTTGGAGGAACACCTACATATGATTACTTATGGTCTAATGGGCAAACTGTTTTACCAGCAATTGGTTTTGCTGCAGGCACTTATAATGTAACTGTTACAGATGTGAACGGCTGTACAAACACACAACAGTTCGATATAACTGAACCCGCGTTAACAATTGACGGAACAGATATTTTGTGTTATGGAGATGCAAACGGGATGCTTACTGTTACAATCATTAACCCAAACATAGCTGCTAATTATGGTTATTTATGGACTGATGCAGCTGCTCAAACTACAGCCACTGCAACAGGTTTAAATTCAGGTGTTTATCAAGTTACAGTAAGCGATCAATTTGGATGTGAGCTAACAGCAACAGATAGCGTAATTCAACCAGTAGAGCTTGAGGCATTTTTAGATTACACTTATATTTGTGAAAACGACTTATCATCTGATATCATTTGTTACCCTAGTGGAGGGGTGCTCCCTTATACTTATTTATGGAGCGACTTAAGCACTACAACAGGTATATATGATATAATTGAAGGAAATTACACTGTTGTAGTTACTGATTACAATGGCTGTCAGGAAACGCAATCAATTGAAATATTACCATTGAACCCTATTGTGGTACAATCTCAAGTAACTCCTCCAAGCTGTAAGGACAATACAGATGGTGCTATCATTACTTCTATTTCAGGTGGCTACCCACCCTATATTTTTGATTGGTCAAATGGAGTGGTAGATGAAGATAATATTGGCGTTTCAGCTGGCGATTACTCAATAGAGGTTATAGATCAAGGAGGATGTAATACCATTTATCCAGTTACAGTAGTAGCTGACAGCGAAGAATGTCTAGAAACATTTTCTGGATTTACCCCTAATGGTGACCAAAACAATGATTATTGGTATATAGAAGGAATAGAGCTGTATCCAGACGCTTTAGTTGAAGTATATAATAGGTGGGGAGATAGAGTGTTTGCCGCAAAGCGTTACAATAACTCTTGGCAAGAAGCGTGGAACGGAATGTATAATGGAGAGCCATTACCTCCAGCTACTTATTATTATGTTATTAATCTAAATAATGGTGATCCACTTCTTAAAGGAACGGTAACACTTATTCGATAATTTACAGCTCAATGAAAAAAGGATTAATCGTATTTTTTGTCGCGGTTTTATTTTCCCCAATTGTTTCACAAGCACAGCAATCACCATTGTACACTCAGTACATGCTTAACGATTATGTTATAAACCCTGCAGTAGCGGGTAGCAAAGGATTTTTTCCTTTAAGGCTTAATGTTAGAAATCAATGGATGGGATTTGAAGACGCACCTTCTACACAATCTTTAAGTTTTCATGCAGGAGTAGGGAATGGAAAAGTTGGTTTGGGAGCTTTGATTTTTCAAGATGACACCGGACCAACTAGCCAACTTGGAACTCAAATCTCTTATTCATACCATTTATATGTTCCCAACATAGAGTCAAACTTGTCGTTTGGTATAGCCCCTATGATTTATCAATACAGTTTAAATGCAAATGAATTAGAATTTCATGATCCGGAGACAATAGGGGGGTCATATAAAAAAGTGTTGCCGGATGCATCTATAGGCTTATACTTGTATGGAGAAAGTTACTTTATTGGCGCATCAGTTTATCAGTTGTTAGAAACAACATTTAAGCAGTCTGTGTATAATGCATATGGTGATAATTCAGGTAAAAGACATTATTTTTTAACTGCAGGAGTCACTAAAGAGATTAATTACTCGCTTTATATAGAGCCATCGATTATGGTTAAAACATTAGAAATAGGGTTAACACAAGTAGATTTCAACATCAGAACAATTTTTAACAGAAAGTTTTGGACGGGTCTATCTATAAGAACAGACGAATCCATTGTTGCTTTATTAGGGATGAACTTAGAGACTTTCCATTTAGCTTATGGCTTTGATTACACTATGAGACCAATTGGCATACACACATCAGGTTCTCATGAAATTTCTGTAGGGTTTAACTTCCCAGACCCTAGAAACAGAAGGCACGTTTATTATTGGAGATATTAACTGGTTTTAATTTATGAAATCGGTTGATTACATCATTGTAGGACAAGGACTTGCAGGTACGTTTTTGGCTCACGATTTATTGGAAAAAAATCAATCTGTTTTAATTTTTGACAAACCACATCCAGCAATGGCTTCTAAGGTTGCTGCAGGCTTATTTAATCCAGTAGGGGTAAAGCGTTGTATCCGCTCATGGAAGGCAGATGATTTCCTACCTGTTGCTATTGAAAGATATAGGTTTCTAGAGAAAAAGCTGCGAACAACATTTCTAAATATTAGACCCATCTTCCGTCTTTTTGCTAACGAAGACAATAGAAAACAATGGCAGGTAAAGTGCAGTAACGAAGGAATGGATGATTTTATTGGAGATTTTGACCCTTCCAACACATACTCTTATTTAAAAGACGATTTTGGTGGAGCTTCAATTTCTCCGTCAGGAAATCTCGAAGTGGTGAAGTTTCTAGATGCTTCCCGGTTGTTTTTTAAGATTAACGACTGCTTGCTAGAAGAAGAATTTAATTTCGATTTACTAGAATTAAATGCTGGAACATATAAGGGTGTTCAGGCTAAGAAAATTATCTTTTGCGAAGGATTTCGTGCTATTTATAACCCGTATTTTAAATATTTGCCTTTTTCTCCAACCAAAGGAGAGGTGATGACTATCCGTATTCCTTCTTTAGAAAAGATGGACAAAATAGTGAGTAAAGGAGTTTATATCATTCCATTAGGCAATCATTTTTATCGAGTAGGAGCTACTTATAACCATCATGAATTGGATGATGTAGTGACCTCAGAAGGTATTGCTTATTTACAGGAGAAAATAGAACAAATACTAGAAGAAGAGTATGAAATAGTTTCTAAAAAAGCAGGGGTAAGGCCAACTGTACGAGACAGGAAACCCTTCTTAGGATTGCATCCAAAGTACGAAAAACTTGCCATTTTTAATGGATTAGGCACTAGAGGCGTTCTTCAAGGACCCTACTTATCTGCTCATTTTAGCAACTTTTTGACAACTTCAAAAAAAATAACTCAAGAATCTGATATTCAGAGATATATAATGTTTTTAGAGGGATAGAAAACACTCTTTTAATAACCCTTATCAACAGCTTTCTGTGAATTAAAAAGAGTATTTTTCTTTTGGTCAGTTAATCAGATATGTTCATATTTGCGCTGTATTAACCAATTTTTCACTAATTATGAAAAAGAATTTGCAATTAGCCCTAGCACTGATGCTAGGTTTAGCAACAACAGTTTCAGCTCAGGACTGGTCTGTAAATTCAAATACACGTGTGAATAATCACGATGTAGATGGAGTTACAAGTATGGATACTGAGCAATTTACAAGAATGAATGTAGCATTTGGCGGAGACGCAGTTTCTGTAAATGCATCATTCAATGCTGATTACAACTTTGGTGGCGATGCTGCTACTTTTGGTGTACACACAGCTACAGCTACTACTAACATAATGAGTTTTGCTTCTGTTACTGCAGGACGTATGGCTTTAAATTTTGGTAGTGGAAGAATTATTGGATCAAACGACTGGAACAACGATGGAAACACTTGGGACGGTATGATGTTTGGTATCAATAACGACTTTGCCGATATCCACGTAGGATACGCAAGCGCTAATATGGAAGGTGCTGTTGAAGGAGACTTTGACAACACTCAAATGGTGTTCAACGTATCTAAGGACATGGGTGACATGGGCTTTAACTTATTGTATGTTTCAACTGACGCTTCAGGCTCTGAGAGTACTGCAATGGGTTTAGATGGTACTTATGCAATGGCTAATGGAGCAGACGTATCTTTTGGATACTACACTGCAGAGGGATTTGATGGTACAGAAATGGGACTTATGTCTATAGGAGTTGACTATGGAGTTAATGATGACCTATCTGTATCTGCAGGTTACGATATGTATGACGAAAATGGGTTCTTCTTAGCGTCAGGTAACATAAGAAATGACTTTGCAGGAACAGGTATGCGTGCTATCACTGATGAATGTGACGTTATGTCTTTCGGTGGTTCTTACGTAATGGGAGACTTTACTTTAGGAGCTACTATGTACAACGTAACTAACGAAGCTGAAACAATTGACTATTCTGTAACAGATTTGTCTTTAGGTTACAACTTCTCTGAGAATTCTTCATTATCAGTTCATATGTCAAACGGACAATCTGACAATGAAGATAACACAAGAATGTGGTTAGGAGTTCATGTTGGATTTTAATCCAAACTAAAATTTATATTTAAAAAAGGCGGTGATTTTTTACCGCCTTTTTTATTTTTACAACTATGAGGAAAGTTGAGCATATTGGTATTGCGGTAAAAGATTTAGCAAATGCAAATGAGTTATTTACTAAACTGTTTAATCAAGCAAATTATAAATTAGAAAGCGTACAAAGTGAAGGTGTTTCAACATCTTTTTTTAAAGTTGGAGAAACTAAAATTGAATTACTAGAGGCAACTAATGAAAATTCATCCATTGCTAAGTTTATCGAGAAAAGAGGAGAAGGGATCCACCACATTGCATTTGAGGTGGAAGATATAGATTCTGAAATGCAGCGCTTGCAAGCCGAAGGATTTCAACTAATTAACCAAAATCCAAAAGATGGTGCAGACAATAAAAGAATCTGTTTTCTACATCCTAAAAGCATTAATGGAGTACTTATAGAGTTATGCCAGGAAAAAGCGAAATAATCGCAGAATTACTCTCTAGATGATGTGTTTTTAAACCAACTTGCTTAGCGCCCTCAATATGTTGAGCAGTATCGTCTATAAAAAGCGTTTCTTTCGCTAATATATTTGCATCTTTTAATATCCACTCAAAAGTAGGCTTGTGTGGTTTACGCATACCAATTTCTTGAGAATAATATGTCTTTTCGAAAAACTGATTGATAGAAGGGATGCTGAGCTTTTTTTGTAAATACTCATTCACAAATTGAATGTGAATTTCATTTGCATTACTCAGTAAAAACAAGCGATATTTTTTACCTAAGTATTCTAATAGCTTTAGATACTCTTGAGGTAAGCCAATGAGCATAGCGTTCCACGCAATTATAATTTCTTGATCGGAGCAATCAGGAAGCGATTTTTGCAGCGCTTTTATAAAAACTGATGAGCTTATATTTCCTTTTTCAAATGCATCAAACAAATCATTTTGTTGATGTTGAGTAAAATGCTTTTCAAAATCAGTGATTCCGAGCTTTTTAAATGCATCAATAGTGCGCTGATAATCGATGTGAAAAAGCACTCCGCCTAAGTCAAATAAGATGTTTTTTACGCCTTCTAGCATCAGTCCGAAAAGGTTGCAAGATAGGTAACAAAAGCGTAATATTGCAGTCCTATTTTTATTGGGCCTATAGCTCAGTTGGTTAGAGTAGCGGACTCATAATCCGTTGGTCCCTGGTTCGAGCCCAGGTGGGCCCACCAAAGCGGAATCCATCTCATTTTGAGATAGTTTTCCGCTTTTTTTATTCTCACAAAGACCTGTGGTTCTTTTAGTTAGCTCAAATAACAAATGCGTTTCAGGAGTTCGAACTCGGTCATTTTCCTTGTTATAAGTTGCCCCTTTGGGAAACACAAATTGTTGAAGTTCATTTTTTTATTATTCAAAATATAATTATTTTGTCAAAAACAAATAATATATTATTTGATTAATGGAAAGATCTAAATGGGTAGATGTTTATAAGGGTGTAGCAATTATATTAGTTGTAGCAGGACATATTTTTGATGGTCCTGTAAGAGATTTAATATTTTTATTTCATATGCCACTTTTTTTCTTTATCTCAGGATATTTATATAAGCCAAAAAGCTACTTTAATTATTTCACTAAGAAGTCACAATCATTATTAACACCTTATTTTTCTTTTTTATTAGTTTTTAGTGTTCTTTATTTATTAATTGATGGTGATGTAAATATTTATGCCCTCATTTATGGAGGAAGAGAGTTAAAGGGGATATATGGTGTTTTTTGGTTTGTAACATGTCTGTTTATAACACAACAATTTTACAACTATTTTTACAAAAATTTTAATCCGAAAAGTCTATTTATAATTATGTTCTTTTCGCTATGCTTCAGCTATCTTAATTCACTGATTTTAAGCGAGTATTATTTGCCATGGAATTTAAATGTGGTTTTTGCATCATTACCATTATTTTATGCTGGTAATATCTACAAGACAAGGGGGCTTGATTCAAATTATATTTCGCTACTTGGGCTGAGTTTATTAGTTATTATTTTTACATTACTATTCCCAGAGAATATTTATGACATGAAATACTCAATATATGGTATTCCATTTATTACCTTTTTTTCAAGTTTAATTTTGTGTTTGTTTGTTTTAATGACTTCAAAGATTTTATCTCGATATAAATTTTTAAATAGTATTTTATCAAAAATTGGATTAGAGTCATCCTCAATAATGTATTTACATATATTATTTTATTTAGCAACAGATAAATATATTTCAGAAAATTCACTTTTGTGTTTTTTATTATCCCTTTCTCTTTCGTATTTGGCCGCTAAAATTATAAGTAGATTTAGAGTTTTAAAAATTTACTTTAAAGGTTTCAAAAGTTCGAAATAAGAACCTTGTATGTCCACCAAAGCGGAATCCATCTCATTTTGAGATAGCGTTCCGCTTTTTTTATTCTCACAAAAACCTGCTATTCAACTATGAAGCCTTTGTGAGGTTTTAAAGCGGCACGTAACTTTTCGACTAAAGAGTTGTCAATAATAATAAAAGAAATGGAAGAAAATTCATTTATTAACTCTGTCCCGCTATCAATTACATCTATCTCTTCTCTCAAAATATATTCATTTAAATGGACTAAATGATGGTCTGCAATTTTAAGAGCATCAATTCCATTAAAATTCCATATTAATTTAATCTTTTTTTTCATTTAATTATTAAACAAAGCCAATTAATTGAATGAGTTTATTTTTTATATAGATATATTTGCTTTATGAAAACAGACTATCTAAATCTTTATTCAAATTTAAATGATTTTGAACAAATTATTTTACAATCCACGCAAGAATGGGTTGAGAAATATGTAAAACCAAAAATAGAAAAGTCTTTTATTTCTGGTGTTCCACTTTCATTAAAAAATGAACTTGCAGAATTGG
>PAYR01000036.1 GCA_002715345.1 Flavobacteriales bacterium
CTGGAATAATAATTCCAGAAGCAGTAGTGGTTTCAGCGGCTGCTGGTTCTACCAATACTCTATCTGCTAAAGGTTTAATGTTCATATTGTTTATTTAAATTTTTAAAAACTAAAATACTTTTAGGCACAAACTGTGCCAAAAAGTATTTAGGATTATTGTTCTGCCGAAATTTCAGTTTTTTGCTAACATTGACATAAAGTATGTCAATTATTCTTATTCTACCGGTGCAGGAGCAGGTAGGTTAGTTGGTATTGTTTGAGTTGGTATTGGTGTTTCGTCTAATTGTTCTTGAATAGCTGAGTTATTTATACCTCCATCTTCTGATCTTGGTATAGCAAAGTTGGAAAGTAGGGATAATACCAAAAGGGCAATAGCTAAATACCAAGTGGCTTTTTCTAAAAAGTCGGCTGTTTTCTTAACGCCCATTACTTGATTTCCTCCTCCAAAAGTAGCAGACAGGCCTCCTCCTTTTGGGTTTTGCACTAATACTACTAACACCAATAAAATACAGGTGATGACGATTAGGATGGCAAAAATTGTATACATCTTATTTGTCTTTTAATAGTTTATTTATCAATTCAATTTGGCCTGCAAAGAAAGAACTTTTTTCCGGATATTTCAAAGAAAGCTTTTGGTAGGCTAATTTAGCTTTCTCGTAATGCTCTTGCTCTAGGTAAACACGCGCTAATGTTTCGGTTACGAAAGTCATTTGATCTTCCACACTTTTTTTAGCTTTGTTGATAGGCGAGAAAAATTCTTCCTTTTTGGTTTTAGGTCTGTCTTTGGCAACAAACTGTTCTATTAAGTCGAGTTTGTTATCAAGTGATTGGTCTTGTCTAGAAGCTTCTTCTTTTCTTTTAATAGTTTTGGCTTGCGATAGTTTTAGCCATTCGCTGAAAGAGTGTTTCTCTTCGGTGTCAAATTGTAATGGTTGCCCAATCCTTAACAGCTCTTTTGTTTCTTCTTTCTTAGCAACAACAATTGTTTCCTCTTTTTTGATAATAGGTTTTTGTTGATGTCTTTTGTCTTTTTCTGTAATTAGGTAGAAGAGTTGTTGTCTGTCTCCTACGAAAGCAGCGGCATACTTAAGTTGTTTGTTAAACTGTATGCTGTCTTCGTTATGTAAGGATTTTAGGAACAGTAATTGACTGCTTTGGCAATAAGGATGCTCTTTGGTTAACTGAAGTAGTTCTTCACTTTCTTTGCCGCCTAAATTTTGTGGATTGCGCATCCACTGATGATATGTTTCTTTTGTGATTACCAATTGGCAACGGCTTTATTGAATATATTTTCTGAAAGAACCTCTACTATTTGGTCAATCAATTCTGTTTCTAGACTAGAAAGTTCTTGCGAGCTGTCAAAATCAGCATAGTGGGAAAATGATTGTGAGTAGTTTTGATTTTCATCCAAAGTATTGGTGAAGGTCACATTTACGCTAATTGTTAGTCTGTTTTGAGCAGCTTTTTCATTCGCTTGAATAGCAATTGGTTTTACTTTGTATCCGGTAATTTCTCCTTCGAATTGTAAATCTCCACTAGCATCCGTTAGGTTTAAGTTTGTTTGAGAAATAAATTGGTCTTTCAGGCTTTCAGTCATACTATTGCTTAGGATGGGTTGCACCATGGAAGCGTTGTTTTGGAAGTAGCCAATAGAAACTGTTTCTGCATCAGGAGAAATAGATGCTCCGGTAAAGGAATATACGCCACACGCACCTATTAAAATACTTGAAAAAATAAATATGCCTACCTTTTTTATCACAGTTTATATTCTTTAATTTTTCGGTACAGTGTTCTTTCAGAAATTCCTAGTTCATCGGCTGCATCCTTTCTTCTTCCGCTGTGTCTTTCGAGAGCTTTTTGAATTAAAATCTTTTCATGACCCTGTAAGGTCATGATCGATTCTTTTATTTCATGAGTAGGTGCGCTAATTACGATAGAAGGATTTTCTTCTAACTCTTCATACACACTTTGTGCGATAGCTTCGTTCTCTTTCGAAATAGACTGATTTCCATTCATTAAATCAGCGGTTACTTTTTTCAAGTCGTTGAGGTCATTTTTCATATCGAACAAGACTTTGTAGAGAATTTCTCTTTCTGAGAAGTCGCCTTCTTTTTGTTCCTCATTAAAAATTACAGGAACATTGCTTTTAACTTTTGGTAGGTAGCCTTGTAATTTTTTTGCAGAAACACTTCTGTTTTGCTCAACCGCAGAAATTTGTTCCGCAATGTTTTTGAGCTGCCTGATGTTTCCAGGCCAAGGGTGGTTGAGTAATAAATCGATTGCATCTTCCTCAAGACGAATAGAGGGGATACTGTATTTGTCGGCAAAGTCAGCTGCAAATTTTCTGAAAAGCAAATGTGTGTCTTCTCTTCTCTCGCGTAATGGAGGAATGGTGATATGAATCGTGTTGAGTCGGTAGTATAAATCTTCCCTGAATTTCCCTTTTTGAATTGCTTTATCAAGGTTTACATTGGTTGCGGCTACTATTCGAACATCTGTTCTTTGCGATTCGCTTGAGCCTACTTTCATAAACTCACCAGTTTCTAAAACACGCAGTAATCTCACCTGCGTGCTCAGTGGTAATTCGCCCACCTCATCCAAGAAAATGGTGCCGCCATCTGCCACTTCAAAATATCCTTTTCTATTGTCGTTAGCTCCAGTAAAAGCCCCTTTTTCATGTCCGAATAATTCGCTATCGATTGTTCCTTCTGGAATAGCGCCACAGTTTACGGCAATGTAATTTTCATGCTTTCGCTGACTCGTATGATGGATGATTTTAGGCATTGCTTCTTTACCTGTTCCGCTTTCCCCTGTAATGAGTACAGAAATGTCGGTAGGCGCTACTTGAAGTGCTACTTCAATCGCTCTGTCTAGTTTAGGAGAGTTTCCTAAAATTCCAAATCGTTGTTTTATGTCATTGTGTTTAATCATGCTAAGCCAATTGCTTTTCCTTTCAGTGTAGCGGAAGTACATTCATACACTTCTACATTTATATATTGTCCTGCCTCAAATTTTTCTCTAGGGAAAACAACAACTGTATTTTGAGTATTTCTTCCAAACAGCTCTTGGTCTGATTTTTTTGAAACACCTTCTACCAAAATTTTATGCACCTTTCCAACATGTTCTTGATTTCGGAAATGTGAATGTTGCATTTGTAAATCGATTATTTCTTTCAGTCTTCTTTTCTTTACAATATCCGGTATATCATCATTTAATTTTCTTTGCGCTTGTGTATTTGGGCGTTCTGAATAGTTGAACATGAATCCGAAATCGTATTTCACATATTCCATCAAGCTCAAGGTGTCTTGATGTTCTTTTTCTGTTTCGGTGCAAAATCCAGAAATAATATCCATAGAAATTCCACAATCAGGAATAATTCTTTTAATAGCATCCACTCTATCGATATACCATTCTCTAGTATATCCTCTATTCATCAGTTCTAGTATTCTACTGTTCCCAGATTGAACAGGAAGGTGAATATAGTTGCAAATATTTTCGTGCTTTGCCATGATGTGTAGTACATCATCCGTCATATCTTTTGGATGTGAAGTAGAAAAACGAATTCTTAATTCAGGACTCACTTGAGCTACAACATCTAGTAGTTGAGCAAAATTTACACTCTTTGCTTGTTCTTCAGGACTTAGTTTTTTAAAGTCTTTTTTTAGTCCTCCTCCAGACCAGAGGTAGGAGTCAACATTTTGTCCCAATAGTGTTACTTCTTTGTAGCCGTCTGCAACCAATTGTTGGCATTCCTTTACAATTGATTCAGGATCTCTACTTCTTTCTCTACCTCTAGTAAAAGGTACTACGCAGAACGAGCACATGTTGTCGCATCCGCGCATGATAGAGACAAAAGCAGTGATTCCGTTTCCTCCCAACCGAACAGGACTGATTTCAGCATATGTTTCTTCTTTAGAAAGAATAACATTTACAGCTTTTCTACCTATGTCAACATCTCCAATTAAATTAGGTAAATCTCTGTAGGCATCAGGTCCGACAACAATGTCAACTAATTTTTCTTCTTCTAGGAATTTTTCTTTTAAGCGTTCGGCCATACAGCCTAAAACACCCACTACCATTCTTGGGTTTTGTTTTTTCTTTATTGCATTGTAAACTTTCAAACGATTTCGAACAGTTTGTTCTGCTTTTTCTCTGATGGAGCAGGTGTTTACAAAAACAACGTCTGCTTCCTCAATGTTAGGTGTTGTTGAAAACCCCTCATCAGTCAAGATAGAAGCAACAATTTCGCTGTCCGAAAAATTCATTTGACAGCCGTAACTTTCAATATACATTTTTCTTCCGCTTTTTGATGCGTTGATTAGCTCTAGAGCTTCTCCTTGTCTTCCTTCTTCAATTACTTTTTCTTCCATGTTCAACTAATGTTGCTGCAACCTTTTGGTTCACAAAAATACAAAACTCTTGAAAAACTGACAATTTGGCAGAAATTATTTTTTTTAAAAAAACATTATATTATATATAATATAAGTGCTTTTGAGCCATGTCAGTCGTTTGGAACTTAGCGAAATTCTTGTTTTTCTTTGCAACTGAAATAAGTTTTAGATACTATATTAGTGTGAAATGGCGAAGAATTTAGTGATAGTGGAGTCTCCTGCAAAAGCAAAAACTATTGAAGGTTTTTTAGGAAAAGATTTTTTGGTTAAATCCAGTATTGGACATATTCGTGATTTACCTAGAAAGGGCGGAATGGCTATCGATATTGAGAATGGTTTTCAGCCAAATTATGAGATTTCTCCAGATAAAAAGCAGGTAGTTGCGGAATTGGATAAGCTATCGAAAAAAGCAGAGATGATTTGGTTAGCAACTGATGAGGATCGTGAGGGAGAAGCAATTGCTTGGCATTTAACGCAGGCATTGAATTTAGATGAGTCGAAAACGAAAAGAATTGTTTTTCATGAAATTACAAAAACAGCAATTACTAAAGCTGTAGAGAATCCTAGAAATATAGATTACCAACTGGTAAGTGCGCAGCAGGCGCGTAGGGTTTTAGATCGTTTGGTTGGTTTTGAATTGTCGCCAGTCTTATGGAGAAAAATTAAACAGGGATTATCTGCTGGTCGTGTGCAGTCGGTAGCAGTTCGTTTGATTGTTGAGAGGGAGCGTGATATTCAAAACTTTGTAAGCACTTCATCTTACCGAGTTACAGCTCACTTTTTCAACAAGGAGCAAAAAGTATTTAATACAGAACTTCCTGTTCGTTTCAAAACGAAGGAAGAAGCAACAACTTTTTTGAATGATTGTGTTTCTTCCGATTTTTCGATTGCGTCTTTAGATAAGAAGCCAGCTAAAAAATCGCCAGCAGCACCTTTTACCACCTCTACCTTGCAGCAAGAAGCGTCAAGAAAATTAGGCTTTACTGTAGGGCAAACAATGAATGTAGCGCAGAAGCTGTATGAGGCTGGTAAGATTACTTACATGAGAACGGATAGCACAAACCTTTCGGAAGATGCTATGAAGGCTGCGAAAGAGCAGATTACAACAGTTTATGGCGCTGAGTTTTCAAATCCGAGAAAGTATACCAAGAAATCAAAAGGTGCTCAAGAAGCACACGAAGCTATTCGTCCAACTTATATGCAAAATGCAACGATTGATGGAGAACGAAATCATCAGCGTTTGTATGATTTAATTTGGAAAAGAACACTAGCCTCTCAAATGGCAGATGCTCAATTAGAGCGTACTACAGCAGAAATTAACATTTCTAACAGAGATGAAAAGTTAGTAGCGAAAGGAGAGATGGTAAAGTTTGAAGGATTTTTGAAAGTTTACCTTGAAGGATCTGATGAAGAAGAAGAGCAAAAAGGCATGCTTCCTAAACTAGAAGAAGGAGATGCAGTAAGCATGCAAGAAATCCAAGCTATTGAGCGATTTGCAAAGCCAAAAGCTCGCTTTACCGAAGCAAGTTTGGTAAAGAAGTTAGAGGAGTTGGGGATTGGTCGTCCATCTACCTATGCAGCAACAATCACAACGGTGCAAAACAGAGGGTATGTGGAAAAAGGTCAGCGCGAAGGAGTAGAACGCCAATACCATGCTTTAAGCTTGAAAGAAGGAAAAGTTGCAGAGGAAATCAAAACAGAAAAAACGGGTGCTGATAAATCGAAGTTAATCCCGACAGATATCGGAATGGTTGTAACAGACTTTTTGATGGAGCATTTTAAGCAAGTAATGGATTATAGTTTTACTGCGGATGTGGAAAAAGAGTTTGATGAAATTGCAAAGGGAGATAAGAAGTGGAATGAAATGATAGGGCAATTTTATGGAGATTTTCATAGTCGAGTAGAAGAAGTTGCTGAAACTTCCGAGAGAGCAAAAGGAGAGCGTTTGTTAGGACAAGATCCAGGAACAGGTGAAAATATTTACGTGAGGATTGGTCGTTTTGGTCCGATGGCTCAAATTGGGGAGGCTAGTGATGAAAAAAAACCAAGATTTGCTTCTTTATTAGCAGGTCAAAGTATTCAGAGCATTACTTTGGAGGAAACATTGGAATTGTTTAAGCTTCCTAGATTGATTGGAGAATTTGAAGGAGAAGAAGTAGTGGCTGCGATTGGTCGTTTTGGCCCATATTTGAGACATAAAGGAAAATTTGTTTCTTTGAAAAAAGCAGAAGGAGATGAACCGTTAACAATTGAAATAGCGCGAGCTGTTGAGGTGATTGAGGCGCATCGACAAGCAGAAAGAGATAGAATCATCAATCGTTTTGAGGGAGAGCCTTTGGTACAAGTACTCAATGGACGTTACGGTCCATTTATTCAGATTGGAGAGGGTGCTCGTAAGAATAAGCAGAATGTTAAAATCCCTAAAGGAACAGAACCGAAATCACTAACTCGTGATATGTGTTTGGAGTTGGCTGAGCAACAAAAGAAGAAAAAGTAATATGGAATTCGAATTCAGTTTCAAACCAGTAAATCATAAGAAATCTGATTATTCATCTAATCAGTTAGGTGGTTTTGTAGAGGTTTATACTGAAGGTAGTTTTCCAGATTTAACGGAAGCGGATGTTGTACTGATTGGTGTTCCTGAATTTAGAGGTACTGCGACCAGTGGTGATGCAAGTTCTTTAGGTAAAATTCGAAAAGAATACTATAAACTCTTTAGAGGAACAGAGCGTTTAAGGATAGCCGATTTAGGGGATGTTCTGATTGGGGAGAAAACAACGGATACTTTTCATTTGTTAGCAGAGGTATTGCAAGAGTGTGAGCGAAGAGGTTTATTTGCTTTGATTATTGGTGGTGGACAAGATGCGACTTTTGCACAATACCGATCTTGTGTGCAACTGCAGAAGATGGTCAATTTGGTGAGTGTGGATGCTCGTTTCGATTTAGGTTTGGATATGGACGATTTAAATGCGAACTCTTACCTCTCTAAAGTAATTCAGGATGAGCCGAATTTCTTGTTCAATTTTAGCAATATTGGATATCAGTCTTTTTTGGTTCCACAGGAAGGAATTTCTTTGATAGATAAGCTTTATTTTGATGCGCACAGGTTAGGTAATGTTCGTGCTGAAATTGAAGAGGTTGAACCGGTTTTAAGAAATGCAGATATTCTGTCTGTAGATATGAGTTGTGTGCGTTTATCTGATGCTCCAACAAATGTTGCAGGTTCTCCGAATGGATTTTCTGGAGAGGAGATTTGTAAAATTATGCGCTATGCAGGATTGAGTGGTCGTTTAAGTTCCTTAGGGGTGTATGAATACGAATTTTCTAGAGATCTTAATGAACAAACCGCCAAGCTGATAGCGCAAATGATGTGGTATTTTTTAGAAGGATATTTTCATCGAATGAAGCGCTTAACCCCTAATGAGGAAGATTTTGTGAAATATCATGTGTCTATGCGTGATGGTGAATTTGATGCAGTTTTCTATAAAAACAAACAACTCGATAAATGGTGGATGGAAATTCCATTAGTTGGTGAGCAAGCGGAACAGTTTAAAGATCATTATTTTATTCCTTGTTCCTGTCAAGATTACCAGTTTGCTAGCCAAGGAGAGCTTCCTGATAGATGGTGGAAAGCCTTCCAAAAGATGAACTAACTCTCTGAATAGCACCGAATTGCTATCTAGTTTTTCTCCTAAAGAAATTTTAATTATTTTAGCGCACAAATATCCCTAAAGAGGGGAGTGGTAAATGTGGAATAATTCATTTATGAAAAAATACTCGATACTGATTGCATTCGCGTTTTTCGGGCTTGCAGCCAATGCGCAGCAAGATCCCCAATTCAGTCAAAATATGTTTAATCATCATTCAATTAACCCAGGTTATGTTGGGAGTAATGATGCTATTTGTGCAACAGCTTTGCATAGATCGCAATGGATGGGTTTTGAAGGCGCGCCCACAACTATGAATTTAAGCGTTGAAGGGAGTGTTCCAATGTTGAGTGGTGGTTTAGGCCTGAACATCTTGACAGATAAAATAGCGTCTAATGAATTTTTAGGATTAGATCTTTCTTACGCATACAGAACATCTGTAGTGGGAGGTGATTTAGGGATTGGTGCTTCTGTTGGATTTTTACAGGATGGCGTGGAAGGAACTCAGTATAATCCTGAAAGTGCTGGAGATCCTACCATACCTGGAGATGAAAAAGGGTCTGGTTTTGATTTCGGATTGGGTTTGTTTTTCAAATCTGAAACTGTAGAGATAGGTATTTCTACAACACATTTAAATCAAGCCGTAATCACAACATCTCAAGACATCTTGAGTTTAAATAGACACTATTATTTATCAGCATTGTATAAATATCAAATGAATGATGTGTTTATGTTGAAGCCATCATTATTTGTTAAAAATGATGGAGTGACTACACAAATGGACCTAAATACTATGATTGAATACAATAATCGTTTTTGGGGAGGCGTTAGTTACAGGGTGGATGATGCTATGATTGCAATGCTGGGAATGCATATAAACGAGAGTTTGAAGTTTGGATTTGCTTATGATATTCCTACTTCTCAAATCGCACAAGGTAGTATGGAGTTTATGCTTTCATATTGCTTCAAGGTTGATTATACTAGCGTAACAAAAGGGTTTAAGAATCCGAAATTTTAATTTTCATTAACTTTGCGGTTTTATTAAAAAAAGAAAACAAGCTGAAAAGCTTAAAAATATATTTGAGGAACTATGAGAAATTTATTCATTTTAGGATTTGCAATTGCGCTTCTTAGTAGTTGTGGTAGTTCAGGTAACGGAGAGCTAATAGGGGTTCAGAACAGACCAATTTGGAATCCAACCGATCCTTATGGAATGGTTTACATCCAACAGGGAAGTTTTAACATGGGTCCTGGTGATCAGGATGTTCCTTACGGGCATGTTTCTACTTCAAAAACAGTTTCTGTAGCAGCATTTTATATGGATGAAACAGAAGTTACTAATAATGAGTATCGTCAGTTTGTAAACTGGGTGCGAGATTCTATCGCTCGAATTATATTGGGAGAGATGGGTATTCCTGGTTATGAACTAAAAGAGGAAGATGATTATGGTAATTATATTCAACCTCCAAGAATTAATTGGGATAAGCCAATTCGTTGGAAAGATCAAGAAGTGCTAGAAACTTTAGAACAAGAAGGTATGTATCTTCCTCAAAATGAACGTTTTTATTCAAGAAGAGAGTTTGATTCAAGGATTTTTAACTTTGAATATGAAACTCAAGCGATTAAAGATGCAGCTAGAAAAAGTAATCGAGAACAAGGAAAGAAAGATAGGTCAGTCTTTATTGATAAAGTTAAGATAAACATATACCCTGATACATTGGTTTGGACGCATGATTACGCTTATTCTTACAATGATCCATGGACAAGAAATTATTTTCACCACCCAGCGTTTGATGAATATCCTGTAGTTGGAATAAATTGGAAGCAGGCTGTTGCTTTTTCTAAGTGGAGAACGATGATTTTAGATAAGTACTTGCTTGAAAGAGATGAGCCTTTACACGATGAGTTCCGTCTTCCTACAGAAACAGAATGGGAGTATGCTGCTAGAGGAGGGTATGATTTAGCTCCTTACCCATGGGGTGGTCCTTATACTACAAATGAAAAAGGTTGTTTCTTGGCTAATTTTAAGCCGAGAAGAGGTAATTATACAGCTGATGGTGGAGTTAGAACAGTTAAAGTAGCCTCTTATAATCCAAATAATTATGGCTTGTATGATATGGCAGGAAATGTCTCTGAATGGACAGATAATGCATATGATGAATCTGCATTTAGCTTTGCGCATGATATGAATATGGATTTTAAGTATGATGCTGATGAGAACGATCCAGATATACTTAAGCGAAAGGTTATCAGAGGCGGTTCTTGGAAGGATATCTCATACTATATGCAGACAGGTACTAGAGATTATGAATATCAAGATACAGCAAAATCATATATAGGATTTAGAAATGTTATTTCATTCCTAGGAAGAGATAAAGTAGACTTTAGGTAATAAAGAAAAGTTATTAAATACAAATTTTCACAACAGACACAAATTCAAAACAATAAATTATGGCATTAATCGATCCAAATTCTAAGAAATTCAAAAACTTTATGGCAAAGCTGTATGGTTGGGGTGCAGCAATTGTAATTTTAGGAGCGTCATTTAAGTTGATGAACTGGCCAGGTGCTGGTGCAATGCTTACTGTTGGTCTAGGTACAGAAGCAATTATTTTCTTCTTTTCTGCCTTTGAAAAGCCGCATGAAGAGCCAGATTGGAGTTTGGTATATCCAGAGTTAGCGTATATGAAAGATCCAAACGATATGTCAAATTCAAAAACACCTGTTCAGGAGTTAGATAATATGTTGCAAAACGCAAATGTTGACCAAGCTTTAATTACTAGGTTAGGAGATAATCTTAGAGCTTTTAATGAAACTGTAGAAGGGGTAAGTAAGTCAATGGATGCTGTTGCTGCAAGTGGAGATTATAGTGATCAAATGAGAGAGGCAGCAAGAAAACTAGCAGAGATGAATACATATTACGATTTACAATTAAAGACTATGCAAAATATGGGCAATTCTGTTGGTGATACTGAAAAGTTCCAACAAGAGATTGCAATGTTAGGTGAGAATTTAGCAGCGCTTAATAAGATGTATGGAAATATGCTAAATGCAATGAATAAATAATTAAACAACAGTTTGTTTATTAACAATTAAGATTCATGGCTGGAAATAAATTATCACCAAGACAAAAAATGATAGGCATGATGTATTTAGTGCTAACAGCTCTGTTAGCACTAAATGTATCGAAGACCGTTTTGGATGCATTTGCGAAGATTAATGGAAGCTTATATACAACTTCAATTAATTTTTCTAATAAAAACAATGAAGTTTATGCTCAGTTTGAGAATGCAGCTAAAACAAACCCAAGTAAGGCAGGTCCTTGGAGAGATAAGGCATATTCTGTGAAGGAAAGTGCAGATGCAATTGTGTTTGATATTCAAAGATTAAAGTACGAGCTAGTTGCTGCTGGTGACGGAAAGGTTAGTCTTTCAATTAATGGGCAAGAAGTAATTAAAGAAAAAGGAACAACTTTTGATCAATTGTCTAAAACTGAAAAATTTGCTTCATTCTATGAAGTGAATATGAAGAAGGATAGAAATAAATCTTGGGAAATTATGGGATATGATGGAGGTAAAGATCAGGGTACTCCTATGGTGCAAGATTTAACAGATTTTAAATCTCTTTTAGTCTCTTACACGACCAACAATCTTTCTATCTCAAGTTCATTAGAAACTACTTTTGATTTCTCTGATGTAGAGAAAAAGAAAGGGGAAGGAAAAGATACTTGGCTTGAATCGAATTTTAAAGATATGCCTTTAATCGCAGCTGTTACTATTTTATCTAAAATTCAAGCAGATGTGCGTAATGCAGAGGCAGATGTGATTAATTTTTTAAAGCAGGAAATTGATGCAACATCTTTGAAGTTTACTGGAGCAGAAGCTATTCAAATAGCACCTTCTAATTATATTTTTTTAGGAGATACATTTAAAGCAGATGTTTTTATTGCTGCAAAGGATTCAACACAAAACCCTACTATATACTTAGGTGATTATGAATTAGGAGAAGATGGTCAGTATACAATGGTTGGAGACTATGATACTATACCTGTAAATGGAGGTAAGGGAAAATATGCTATCAAAACACGTGCCGAAGGGTATAAGAAATGGGGTGGATTGATTGCTATGAAAACAGATGCTGGAACTCAGATGTACCCTTTTAACGGAGAATATCAAGTTGCAAAACAGAGTTTAGTTGTTTCGCCAACTAAAATGAATGTTTTATATATTTTGGGAGATCAAATTGGTAATCCAGTTGATATTTCAGTTCCTGGAGTTCCTAAAGATAAGTTAATAGCTTATTGTGATAATGGTAAAGTCGTAAAGAAAGGGTCTTCATGGGAAATTTTTCCTACCAAAGTAGGAAAGGCCAATATTTCTGTTTCTGCAGACATAGATGGTGAGAGAAGGTCAATGGGTAAAATGGAGTTTAGAGTTAAAAGAGTACCCTCTCCTGTGGCAGATTTTAATGCGAAGTTAAAAAATGGAAAAATAAAGAAAAATGTGTTGCTAGGTAATTCGACAAAATTAATAGCTTACATGGAGGATTTTGACTTTGATCTTAAATATAAAGTTGTTGGATTTACATTAGGGGCAACTTATAATGGTTTTTTTCAACCCTATACTACTAAGGGAGCAAGGTTAGATGATAATATGAAAAACTTAATAAAGAATTTACCGAAAGGATCACAAATTGTGATTTCTAATATTATGGCTAAAGGACCCGACGGAAGACAAGAAAACTTAGGTGCTTTAGCTATAACAATGAATTAACTTTAAAACCGAAAGATTATGAAAAGGTTTTTATTACTTATATTATCTGTTTCATTTAGCACCCTGCTAATGGGGCAAGATATATTAGATGGAGCATACAAGAAAGATATTCGAGATGGTGGTAGAGACAGGTTGATACAACCTTATCATCATGTTAGAGAAGCTGATGTTATGTGGTCAACAAAAATTTGGAGAGAAATCGACTTGCGAGAGAAGATGAATCAAGTTTTTTATTACCCTGTAAAGCCAATAGATGACAGAAAGAGTTTAATAGATGTATTGATGGATGCAATTCAATTAGGTGAGATAACTGCTTATGGTAATGCAATTTTTGATGATGAATGGAATTTTCCAATGTCTGATGGTGACGTAGAAATGATAGGTATAGTGGGTCCCAAGACAGATACTACATGGATGTGGGATGATGAAATAGAAGCGGAGGTTATGCAAATTAATGAAAATGAATTTGATAGAACTTCAGTGAAAAAGTATCATATTAAAGAGGAATGGTATTTTGATAAACAAAGATCTGTAATGGATGTGAGAATTATTGGAATCTGCCCTGTTCAAGAGCAATTTGATGATGATAATAATTTCTTAGGTTTTACTCCTCTATTTTGGGTGTACTATCCTCAAGCTAGAAGTGTTCTTTCAAAAGCAGAAGTATTTAATAGAAGAAAAAATGATGCTGCAAGAATGACTTATGATGATATCTTTCATAAACGATTCTTTAATAGTTTCATAACAAAGGAATCTAATAATAAAGATAGACATATTTCCACTTATAAGGCGGGCTTAGATGCATTGTTAGAGGCAGAGAGAATAAAAGATGAGATATTCAACTTAGAACATGATCTTTGGGAATATTAATGATTATTTTAGGTATTTGAAAAAAGCCCTCGATTTCGAGGGCTTTTTTGTTTATATAAAATTCAACTTTAATAATGACTATTTGTTGTATTTTTGCATTTATTAAAGAGGTTTCATGAAAGATAAGATAGCAGTAATAGGATTGGGGTATGTTGGTATTCCTTTAGCTGTTGAGTTTGGTAAGAAGTTTGCTACTATAGGATTTGACATCAATCCTGAACGAATTAATGAGTTAAAGGAAGGATTTGATCGAACTTTAGAAATGTCATTTGAAGATTTAGAATCAGCAACTAATCTTTCTTTCACTACTTCAGCCAAAGAACTAGCGGATTGTAATATTTACATCATTACAGTTCCTACACCCATAAACAATAAAAACTTACCAGACTTAACACCACTTCGTAAATCAAGCGAGGCAATTGGTAATGTGCTGTCCAAAGGAGATATAGTTATATATGAGTCGACCGTTTATCCTGGTGTTACAGAAGAAGAATGTGTGCCTATATTAGAGGAAGTGTCAGGTTTGAAGTTTAATGAAGATTTTTTCTGTGGATATAGTCCTGAAAGAATTAATCCCGGAGATAAAGAAAGAACCCTGACTAAGATTTTAAAAATTACGAGTGGTTCCACACCTGAAATAGCGCAAAGAGTGGATGGGCTTTATAAATCAATTATCACAGCAGGAACCCACTTAGCTCCATCTATCAAAGTAGCAGAGGCAGCTAAGGTAATCGAGAATACACAGCGTGATGTAAATATTGCATTGGTTAATGAGTTGGCTTTAATTTTTGACACTATGGGAATTTCATCTCAAGATGTCTTAGAAGCAGCAGGAACTAAATGGAATTTCTTGAAATTTAAGCCTGGTTTAGTAGGTGGACACTGTATAGGTGTAGACCCTTACTATCTTACTTACAAAGCCGAGAAAATGGGGTATAAACCAAACCTTATTTTATCATCTAGGCAAATCAACAACGGTATGTCAGCTTATGTGGCTAAAAAAACTATCCGTTTATTAGTAGAAGAGGATAAAAATATCAAAGATGCCAATGTTCTTATTATGGGTCTTACTTTCAAGGAGAATTGTCCAGATATTAGAAACACAAAGGTTGTTGATATTATTGAAGAGTTGAAAGATTTTGGGTGCCAAGTAGATGTGTATGATCCATGGGTTGATAAAGAAGAAGAAAAAAAAACCTATAAGCATGGTTTGATTGATAACCCATTTCAATCAAATAAAAAATACGCAGCTGTAGTTGTTGCCGTAGCACATAATCAGTTTGTAGAGTTAACAGAGGAAGATTTTGTTTCTATCTCTGATGGAAGCCCAATAGTGATTGATATTAAAGGAATTGTAGATAATCCAAGTTGGAGGTTGTAATGAAGAAGTTTGCACTTATAGGCGCGGCAGGATACATTTCGCCAAGACACATGAAGGCGATTAAAGAGACCAATAATAATTTGGTTGCTGCGTTAGATCGTTTTGATAGTGTAGGAATTATTGACAGCCATTTTCCAGAGGCGGATTTTTTTATAGAGCCAGAGCGTTTTGATAGACATTTGTCTAAACTAAGTACAAATGGTAAAGGAGTTGATTACGTAAGTATTTGTTCTCCAAACTATTTGCATGATGCACACATACGATTAGGATTGCGTAATGGTGCAGATGCTATTTGCGAAAAACCATTGGTGCTAAACCCATGGAATATTGATGCGCTAGCTGATATTGAAAAGGAAACAGGAGGTAAGATTAACAATATCCTTCAGTTGCGTTTACATCCTTCTATTATTGCTTTGAAGAAAAAAGTAGAGGAAGAGTCTGCTGATAAAATATATGATATAGACCTAAGCTATTTAACGAGTAGAGGTAAATGGTATCATATTTCATGGAAAGGAGATTATGAGAAGTCTGGTGGGATTGCAACGAATATTGGAATTCATTTTTACGACATGTTGACTTGGATTTTTGGGTCTGTAAAAGAAAATGTAACACACCTATTAGAAGAAGACAGAGCTGCTGGATTTTTACAGTTAAAGAGAGCTAGGGTTCGTTGGTTTTTAAGTGTCAATTATGATTTAATTCCCGAGCACATCAAGGCAATAGGTCAGCGTACTTATCGTTCTATTACTGTGGAAGGAGAAGAGATAGAGTTTAGTGGTGGTTTTACAGATTTACATACACGCAGTTACGAAGAAATTCTTGCAGGAAATGGTTTTGGATTACAAGAAGCAAAGCCATCCATTGAAATTGTGCACGAGATAAGAAATGCTACTCCACAAGGTTTAAAAGGAGATTACCATCCATTTTGTAAAAACAATGGCTGATTTTTTTGTTCATAACACATCCGTTGTGGATGAGAATGTTCAGATTGGGAGAGGAACCAAAATCTGGCATTTTTCTCATGTGCTTTCTAACTCCACAATAGGTAGTAATTGTTCGTTTGGTCAAAACTGTGTGGTTGGTCCCAATGTAACAATAGGAAATGGTGTCAAGGTTCAAAACAATATATCCATTTATGATGGAGTAGAGGTAGAGGATGATGTGTTTTTAGGACCTTCTATGGTTTTTACCAATGTAGTAAATCCAAGAAGTTTCATTATTCGCAAAGAAGAGTTTAAGAAGACATTACTTAAGAAAGGATGTTCAGTTGGAGCAAATGCAACAATTGTTTGTGGTATAACCATTGGTAAGTTTGCTTTAGTTGGTGCAGGCAGTGTGGTAACGAAAGATGTGAAGCCATTTGAAATGGTGTATGGTGTTCCATCCAAGCATCAAGGATGGGTGAGTAAAGCAGGACATACCTTACAATTTAACGAAGAAGGATTAGCTGTTGATGATTTTGACGGAACAACTTACCGATTAGACAATAACACTGTTACACAAATTCAATGAAAATTCCATTCATAGATTTACAAGCGCAGTATCAAGCGTATAAGCTGGAAATTAATGAAGCTATTCAAAATGTGTTGAATTATTCTCAATATATTATGGGGCCTGAAGTAAAGAAATTAGAAGATGGATTAGCTGCCTATACAGGATCAAAGCATGCTATTGCATGCAGTAGTGGGACGGATGCACTTCTAATAGTTCTAATGGCAATGGATATTCAGCCTGGAGACGAAGTGATTACTACACCCTTCACTTTTATAGCCACTACAGAAGTAGTTAGTTTGCTTGGTGCTATTCCTGTTTTTGTTGATGTTGAGCCAGATACACTCAATATTGATGCAAGTAAAATAGAAGAAAAAATTACAGCTAAAACTAAGGCTATTATCCCTGTTTCCTTATATGGTCAAGTGGCAGATATGGATGAAATCAATGCAATAGCATCTAAGCATAATTTGATTGTAATTGAAGATGGAGCACAAAGTTTTGGAGCGACATATAAAGGTAAAAAGAGTTGTAATCTAAGCGACTTCGGCTGTACAAGTTTTTTTCCATCAAAACCTTTAGGTTGTTATGGAGATGGAGGTGCATTATTCACTAATGATGATGCCTTAGCTGAAAAATCACGAATGATATTAGCGCATGGATCCAGAGTTCGTTATCAGCATGAATTAGTTGGTATTAACGGTCGTATAGATGCTATACAGGCAGCTATTTTAAATGTGAAGCTAAAGTACTTTGCTAATGAAGTAGCTGATAGAGAAAGTATAGGACAGCAATATATCGATATGCTAGAGTGTTCTGATTTAACAACTCCGTTTGTGAAGACAGATAGAAACAGTGTGTTTGCTCAGTTTACTGTCCGTTCGTCCGATAGAAAGTCGATGATTGAACAATTAAATGCCTCTGGAATCCCTACAGCAATACATTATCCTCAACCATTACATTTGCAAAAATGTTATGAAAGTTTAGGTTATAAAGTGGGTGATTTCCCAATTGCGGAAAAAGCAGCAAAAGAAGTCTTTTCACTTCCTATGAGTCCATTTCTTACTAAAGAGCAACAGCAACAAGTGGTTGAATCAATTCTATCCTAATAGCCAATATGCAGTGTTTGTATGTCTTTTAAATTTCCTAAAATATTTAAAGACAGTGCATTCTTACGTAATGTAATGACTCTCATGACGGGGTCCTTTATTGCTCAAAGTATTCCAATAGCTATTACTCCTATCCTAACGCGCTTATATACTCCAGAGGAGTTTGGTGTATTGGCATTGTTTGTAACGATTAGCACCATCCTTTCGGTGTTGGTTACCGCTCGTTATGAACAAGCTATCTTACTTCCAGAAAAAGAAGTAGAGGCGATACATATTACTAAACTATGTCTTGCTATTGCAGTAATAATGTCTGTAGGGTTTCTAATTTTCATCATGCTCTTTCACGATTGGATAGTTAGCTTTTTTAATGAGCCAGCCTTGTCTTTTTGGCTCTATTTTATTCCTGTAGTCACTTTGTCAGTAGGAGTATTTAATGGATTGAATTATTATTATGTGCGTCAGAAAAATTTTAAGTTTATAGCCTCCTCTGAGGTTTATAAGTCTAGTGCTTTAGGAACTTTACAGTTAGTGTTAGGTTTGTTGAAAGAGGGTGTGCTAGGATTACTGCTTGGAAAAATTGTTTCCATGCTTGTTGCTCCTATTTATTTATGTCGAAAGACTAAATTTTTTATAGGTTTTTTTTCAGTTCCAGACTTGAAAAAAGTTGCTAAACGCTACATTGGATTTCCAAAATACATCATGTGGGGAGGTTTTTTTAATACTCTAGCCAACTACGCTACGCAATTACTAATCCCTGTCTTTTACTCCACTAATTTACTGGGTTTTTTCGCCTTGGTATATCGGGTGTTGGGCGCTCCATTTACGTTTATCAGTCATTCCGTGGGCCAAGTTTTTATTGAAGAAGCCGTAAGAGAAAAAAGAGCAAATGGACATGCTAAGGTAATTGTTAAGAAAGTGTTTTGGCAATTGACAGTTTTATCTGCTGTAGGGTTTGGAGGATCCTATCTCTTTTTAGAAGAGTTATTTGCAGTTGTGTTTGGAGAAGAATGGAGAGTGGCAGGAATATATGCCCAATACCTGTTGCCCCTTTTTATGATTAAGTTCATTGTCTCTCCATTAACCAATATACATGCTGTTTTTGAAGCCTTAAAACTTTCTTTTATTTTACAATTGATTATGTTGGCTTTATCGATTTCTTGTATACTATATGCTCATTTTTTAGCCATTGAATTTGACAAGTTTTTAATGCTGTTTAGCGGAGTGCTATCTTTGTTCTATCTTGTGCGTCTATATATTATTTGGAAGATTGCTAACAACCATCTAGTTGAGAAATGAAAAAGTCAGTAGTTTATAATTCTATTCTTACTGTAATTCGGCATTTGCTAGGATCACTAATAGGTGTTGTGGCAATAATCATTATAGCTCGTGTACTTGGGAAAGAAGGACAGGGTGAATATACATTAGCAATATTATTACCAACTATTTTGTATACTATGTTGAATGGAGGAATCTCTACTGCAACGGTCTATTTTTTAGGGCAACGAAAATATAATCTAGAGGAGGTGTATTCTACTAATTTCATTTCTTCATTAGCACTTAGTTTAGTGTCTTTTATTGTTGGATTATTTATTGTGTTCTTTTATAAAGATTTCTTTTTTAAAGGAATACCTCAACAACTCTTACTCTATTCAATGTTGGTATTACCTTTATTGTACTTGCAAAAAAACCTTCAAACAATATTTCAAGCCAAAGAGGATTTTGAAAGGTTTAATTTTATAGTAATTCTTAATCAATTTGGTCTCCTTTTATTTTCTGTCTTGTTTGTTTGGGGCTTAGAATTAGGAGTGCTCGGTGCTGTTTTAAGCTTTGGGTTTTCTCAATTACTTATGCTTTTTGTCTCTGTACGCTTACTACGAAAAGAATATTCTTTATTTATTCCTAAATCATTTTCTTATGATTATTTAAAGGAAGGTTTTCTGTATGGTATAAAAGGACATGTGAGTAACGTATTGTCCTTTGTTAATTATAGAATTGATATGTTTTTGCTAGCATTTTTCCTAGATAATATTGCAGTAGGGGTATATTCAATTGCCGTTACACTGGTAGAGCGAGTTTGGCTTGTTTCTCATGCAGTATCTTCCGTTCTGTTTGCAAGAGTAGCGAATCTATCTTCAGATGAAGAACGAAATAAATTTACCTCCATTGCTTCAAGAAACACCTTATTTATAACAGCCTTGACAGGTTTAGTTCTGTTAATTTTAGGTAAATGGATAGTATTAATACTCTTTGGTTTAGAATATGAATCTAGTGTAAAGCCATTTTTATGGATGCTCCCTGGAGTTGTCCTTTTTTCATTGGGGCGTATCATTGCTAATGATTTTTCAGGACGAGGAAGGCCAGAAATTAACACTTATGTTGCTCTTGCAGTAGCAGCAACTAATTTAGGATTAAACTTTATTCTTATTCCAATATTTGGAATCATAGGTGCTGCCATGGCAACATCAGCTTCTTATATGCTAGATGCAGTTTTAAAAAGTGTAATATTTGCATTACAAAACAAAGTATCTTTCTTGGACTTAGTCCTAATCAAGGGAAACGACCTATTGTTGTATAAAACAAAATGGTTAGAGTTAAAACAAAAGGCTTTTAAAAGATGAATTATTCTGTAGAAAATGGTTTTGACTTTTCAGGAATGGATTTGGTTTCGCTTGGAGCTACAAAAGCATATTTTTTAGGATTTCCTATAAAGTTAGGTTACGAGTTAGGGAATGATTCTGTTTTGGAAATTTTAAAAGAATATCAGGATGGAAACCTTGATTTTTCATCCATATATGGGCATTTTCATATTTGCATTATAAACACCGATAAAGAAGAGAAGTTAATTTTTTCTGACAATTCTGGTATTTGTAAAATTTATTATGATTCAAAAAAATCGTTAATATCATCTTCGTTATTGAGTTTGCTTCAGTCAAATAATGAGTATCAGCTTTGTCCAGAGGGAGTGGCTGAGTTTTTGAAGTTTGGTGCTGTTTACTTTGATAAGACTGTTATAGATGATGTTCAAGTCTTGCCTAGAACTAAAGTTGTTCAAATATGTCAATCAAAAGTAGTTTTGCAAGACAAAAAATTACCTCCTATTACTGATTGCCCTGATTTTACCTTCCAAGATTTTTTTCAACAGCTTTTGCCTTCGTTGGAGAAAAAGAAAATATCGTTAGATATTACAGGAGGTTCAGACTCAAGGATGCTTGTTGCTTTGTTTAAAAATGCAAATCAACAATTTGAGTTATCAATCACAGGAGAGGAAACAAGTCAAGATGTTAAAATTGCTCGAGAGATAGCCGAAAAGATTAGGCATCCATTTTATTTAACAAAACATAAAGGAAGTAATGTTGCTGATGCTGAACTGAAATATTTGTGTCGCTTGTCTGATGGAATGTTAGATTTAAGTGTTTATCATAGACTTAGTCAATATTACCAAGAGAGAAAAAGAAGAAGTGTGGAGTTGCAGGTTTCCGGTGCTGGAGGGGAGTTGTACAAAGATTTTTGGTGGCTTCAAGATTTTCCTTTTTATAATAAAAAAACAGCTAATCTGTCAAGGCTGTATGATATGCGAATTGCTCCATTGTCATTAAATGAGCGTATATTTACTATGCAATATCGTGAAATGCTAAGAGGATTAAAAGAACGAACAATTTCAAAATTCAGGGAAAAATTTGTTTCAGAAACTAATACACAGACATATGATCAAATATATTATGAATATAAAATGGTTGCTTCAGCAGGAACATTAATCAATATAGCGAATAAGAGTTTGTTGACTTACTCTCCTTTATTGGAATATGATTTGTTTAGGATAGGGTATAATATGCCTAGGTTTAGTCGATTTTTTAATCTGTTTCAAAGAAAAATTATTTCTAAAAATAGACCATTAATTGCTAGAATAAAAACGACCGATGGACATGGTTTGTCTGCAAATGTCTTTTTAATATTTAAAGATGTAATTACCTATTTTATTGATAAATTTAAAAGGGTAATTAAGTTTATTTTAAAAAAAATTTTGAAAAAGACCTATTTTCAAGAATCTCCTGTAGATAAAGAGATTTATAATCAGATACGAAAATCGAAAACATTTACCACTTCAGTTGCTTCCTTAAAGTCTAGTGGTGTGCTTGATAAAGATTTAAAGGTAGGAGAGATTCCCGATATGCTCGTAGGGAAAATTTGTTCTTTGGGATATTTAACACATAATTATATTAAGTGATGTTGGTATTTGTTCTACCTTCTTGGTATAAAACTACATATAACCCTCTGAATGCCGTTTTCTTCCAAGAGCAAGCTGTTGCACTAAAGAAGCAAGGGGTGTCTGTTGTAGTTATTGCTCCAGCCTTAATTTCATTAAAAGAAATTATAAAAGCAAGAAAGTTGGATTTTGGATTGAGGAAAAATATACATAATGAAATTGAAGAATATGTTTATCAAATTCCACGGATTCCTTTTTTTGATAGGATTAATTATTTAATGCGAACAATGATAGGAAAGAACTTGTTGAAAACAGCCATAAAAGAACAGGGTTTGCCAGATGTTTCACATGTTCATTCGTATAAAAATGGTGGGTTGGCAATTTGGTTGAAAAAAGTGTTCAAGGTTCCTTATATTATTACTGAACATAACTCAGAATTTTTAAGGAATAAAATATCCATCTTTCACAAACAAAAGGCAAAAGAATCTTTTTGTAATAGTGCTGCTAATATTGCTGTTAGTTCAGTACTTGCAACTAATTTAAAGAGAAGATTTTTTAGAGATTTTTTGGTCATCCCAAATATTGTAGATGTAGCCTTCTTTCATCCTAAGAAGAGTGAAAAATCCATTTATACTTTTATAAATGTGGCGCATCTCAATAAAAATAAAAACCAAGCAATGCTAATCAGAGCGTTTGAGAAGCACCACCAAGCATTTCCTAACACACGATTACTTATTCTAGGTGGAGGAGAGGAAGAAGCAAACTTACAGGCATTAGTGAGCCGTTTGGGTTTAGCTGAGAGTGTGCGTTTGTTTGGTTATGCTACCCGGGAAGAGGTGAGGGCTGCCATGCAAAGTAGCGATTGCTTCGTACTTCCGAGTATAGTAGAAACATTTGGGGTAGTATTGATTGAAGCAATGGCGTGTGGCTTGCCTGTTTTGGCATCTAAGTGTGGAGGACCAGAGTCTATTGTGACAGCGCAGACTGGACTATTATTTGAAAATAATGAAACAGCAATGTTAGAGGCAATGGGAGCGGTTCTAAAACAAAACTATTCCTCATCAAAAATTAGAAAACATGTTGAGGATACCTATTCAGAAGCAGCTGTTGCGAAGCAAATCATTAATGTATTAAAGAGTGCCTAAAGAAAGATTTGTTGAAAAGTTGGTTTTGTTAATCGTTGTTTCATCGGTATTTTTTCCAGGTGTAATGATCAATGATTTTTCTATTAGGATTGATGATTTCTTAGTGTTCGTTTCTTTTCCAATTCTCTTTTTTTTGAAAAAAAGTGTTTCCAATAGTAAGGTGAGTATTCGGTTTTTATTGGTAATAGTATCATTGATATTTTCTACTTTCTTTGGCTATATGATGTTAGGTGTTCCAGTCTCAATTAGGGATTTCAATGAATTGATTCGTTTATCGAAACCCTTATTATTACTCATTATAATTCATTATTGTGACAAGGATTTTTTGAAGGTTCACTTGATAAAGTTTTTCCAATTTGGAACAATTGTAATTTTTGCCTTTGCTTTTTTGGAGTTTTTTAATGTTTTAGGATTTCGAAAGGTACTGTCCTTACTTTACTCAAATGAGAGATATTTATTTGATGGAAATTATAGGATACTACTAACTTCCGCAAATCCAAATGTTGCTGCGGCTATAGTGCTTTACTTCATACTTTATCAATTGACTTCATTTATTCTAAATAGGAATAAGATGATTCCCTTTTTTTTGATGATGCTTCTTTTGTTGGTGTTGCTGATGACCTCTTCGAGGACAATACTCTTGGCTTTTGTGCTTGTGTTTGGTTTAGGTATGTTGGGATTGCTTAAAACACAAAAATTACTATCAATTGTTGTATTTGTATTAGTTGGTGGCTTTACGGTAGGTTTGGTACAATATTTTAGTTATTTATCCATTGGTTTTGAGACATTTGCTTCTGGAAACAATGGCTCGATGTTGATAAGGTATCAAAACTGGGAAGAAGCGATTCTCTTATTTAAAGAGTCTCCTGTTTTTGGTTGGGGCCCAGCAAAAGCGATGCATGAAACTGTGGTGGATGGTGAACACTTCCTTTTGTTAAGGCGGTTTGGAATCATTGGATATTCACTCATCATTTTATTGTTGTCTAGTGGAATCTCTTTGTTTTTTAAGAGTAAGAAAGTTCTTCTTGATACACTAGATCAGAAGATCGTGTATATCTCATTTTATTCTATTTTCGGTATTTTGGTACTCATGGTAACCAATAATTTCTTTTCTAGTTATCAATTAATGTTATTGTATGTGCTGATTTTATCCATAGCCGAACATAAAGTTAATTTAGCAAAGCGTAAAAGTGTATAAATTCTTTTTCCTCATACTATTAACGGCAATATTTCTCCTAAATTCTTTTGGTTTTGGACCTAATATTTATCCCTTACGGCTTGTCCTACCTTTCTCTGCATTAGTGGTAGGTTTGTTGTTTTTTCAAAAAGTCATAATAGAGCAAAAAAAAGTGACGCTCTCGCCATTACTTTTAGTTACAGGATTGTTCTTTGCTTACATGTTTTTGCATACTTTTTTGGTAACTGGCTATAGAGCCTTTTTTCTTGATGTCAATTACGCAACAGCAGATGTTTTAAATTATGCATTGTTAGCTGTTTTGGTGATGACCATATTTTTCTACGCCCTGCTTGATAGGGCTAAGATGTTGCGCTTCTCATATGGGGTGGTTCGTTTTTTTTATGTATCCTATGCTCTTTTTGCTGTTTATGAAATAGCTACAGGGAATCATTTACCGAGCTCCAATCTGTATGATGCTCCTAGTTGGATGCGATATGTGCCAACAGCTGTATATTTTAATTCCAATGATTTTGCAGCCATTTTCACATTGATGTTCCTTTTTCTTTTTACAGACTTCCAGTCTTCAAGAAAATTATATGCTAGATTAGGGATGGCTGCTTGTATCATTTTACATATTTTTATACTTTACAAATCACAAAGTAGATTAAGTTTTTTGCTGTTTGGAGGTTTTCTATTGTATCAATACCCAAAAAGACTTTCAGCATTACTATTCTTAAGTTTTCTACTATTCTTCTTTATTGGATGGTTTGGCGAGACTTCATGGTATATGCAGACACTGGATAGCCTCGCAAAATTAAAACAAGACTTGAGCTTTGAGGAACGCAATTCAACAGTTGTTAGGCTATATTTGTATAAACACGCTTTGCTGTCGGTTGTTCCAAGTAGTGGGATGGGTTTTGGTATTAATGCTTCAGCAAATTATTACCAGTCCATTATGGACCCCAACCTTTTTCATATTACCAATCCACATTCATATATTTTTGAGTTGTTGATTAATAGTGGAGTAGTAGTAACCCTCTTTTATCTCTTTTTAAACGGGTATTTAATGGTTAAAAATTGGATGCTACACAACTACAATCTAGTCATACAGTTAATAATTTATAATTTACTACTGTTTTCTTCCAGCTCTTCCTTATTTTTATGGCCAATTTATCTGTTCTTCTTAATTTACATCGTTGCAACAGTAGAGCATGAGGAGAAGGAAATTAAAAATTAAATAAAAGCATATGGAATTAGCAGCATTACTCAAGTCAGTTTATTCTTTCATTCAAAGGCAATGGAAGTTTATGGGACTATTCCTACTGATAGGAGTGGTTTTTGGATTGACATATAATCATCTTAAAACCCCTTATTTTGAGACTTCAGCAATTACCACATCTGGACTCTCCTATTTTGAAGGAATAGTAGATCCGGCCGAATTGGAATATCCTATTATCGATCAAAAAATAGCCGTTGATATGGTAAATGCTTTAGGGGAAATAGTGCAGTCGAATGAATATGAGCTTTTTGCTCGAGTAATAGGTGTTTCGGTAGAGGTAGCGAAAACTGTTAAATGGATAGAGGCGGAGCAGTTGTATGAATTAGATTTAGAAAATAGAAGGCAAAAGCAGTCGCAGTTTAAAATTACCATTCGTGTGCTAGATAATCAGTCTATTAAAATAGTGCAAGAGGGATTAATCAATTACTTTAATAAAAACCTTTATTCCAATAAAAACTACTCGCTATTTACAAAGCAAACACCGGAGTTAATTGCCTATTTGAATCAGGAAATTTCAGATGTGAAAGAATATCGATCACTTCTGAAAAATAAGTCCAACGTAGAGTTAAGCTCTGTATCTATTGCCAATGACGATAGCGAACTTATGCAAAACGAAATAGTACAGTTGTTTGAGCGTAAGCAAGATTTGGAACGCGATTTAGAATTGCTTAAGCCAATATCATTTGTTTCCAACTTCCCAGTATATAAACAGCCTAAGAGTCGCCTTTTAGTACGACTTGGAATCTTTATATGTTTTTTCTTATTTATGGGATTTGTTTTGGCTATTTTTAGAGAAGTTAAGAAGCTAGCTTCCTAATGAAAGTATGTCATTTAACATCTGCACATCAGCGGAATGATACGCGTATCTTTTTAAAAGAATGTATTAGTTTGGCAAAAGCTGAGTTTGAAGTGAGCCTAGTTGTGTCAGACGGTATGGGTGATACTAAATGTAAGGGAGTGTCTGTTTTTGATGTAGGAAAAACTAAGGGCGGTCGATTGTCTCGCTTTTTCTCTACAACCCAAAAAGTATATGAGAAAGCGGTGGAGTTAGATGCTGATGTGTATCATTTTCACGATCCTGAACTAATGTTTTATGCCTATAGGTTGAAGCGATTAGGAAAGAAAGTGATTTATGATGTGCATGAGGACTTACCGAGACAATTGATGAGCAAGCCTTATCTTAGTTATATAACAAAAAAGGTATTACCTTTTTTGTTAGAACGAATAGAAAACTTTTTAGCTGCTCGTTTTGATTTAGTGATTACGGCTACTCCTTTTATTAGAGATCGTTTTTTAAAAATCAACAAAAATACCATTGATGTAAATAACTACCCCTTGCTCGAAGAGTTACACAGTGCAGACCATTATATACAAAAGAAAAATCAGATATGTTATTTAGGGGGGATTACAGCTATTCGAGGAATTGAAGCATTAGTAAAAGCCTGTGAGCTGATTGATGGCGAATTGGTTTTAGCAGGAAAGTTTAATTCTAGAGAATTGGAGGAAAAGGTGAGAAGCCTTCCCGGATGGAAAAAAGTAAAATTCCTTGGCTTTATAAATAGAGAGGAAGCACGAAAGATATTGGCTGAATCAAAAGCGGGTGTAGTAACCTTCTTACCAGAGCCAAATCATATTAATGCTCAGCCCAATAAAATGTTTGAATATATGTCTGCTTCTCTACCTGTCATTGCCTCTCATTTTACATTATGGAAATCAATAATAGAAGACAATGATTGTGGTATTTGTGTGAATCCTGCTAGTCCCAAAGAACTTGCACAAGCAATGAACACTTTGCTTAACAAGCATACAAAGGGATTGTCTTATGGGAAAAACGGTAGACAAGCAGTAGAAAATCAGTTCAATTGGGCTGTGGAAGAAAAGAAGTTTATAAGTCAGTATCATAAATTAGCATGAAAGTATTAACAGTAGTAGGAGCAAGGCCACAATTCATTAAAGCGGCAGCAGTAAGTAGGGCTTTTCAAGAGCAAGAAGGTATTGAAGAAGTGATTGTTCATACAGGGCAACATTTTGATGCCAATATGAGTGATGTCTTTTTTGAGGAATTAAAAATACCGTTACCTCATTATAATTTGGCCATCAATAGTTTAGGTCATGGAGCAATGACAGGTCGAATGCTAGAAGGGATAGAAGAAATTATTCTGAAAGAAAAGCCAGACTGGGTCCTAGTATACGGAGATACTAATTCTACTATTGCCGGAGCATTAGCGGCTAAAAAATTGCATGTAAAAGTGGCGCATGTAGAAGCAGGCTTGCGTAGTTTCAATATTAAAATGCCAGAAGAAGTTAACCGTGTTTTAACAGATAGAATTAGTAATGTGGTTTTTTGCCCTACCAACGAGGCCGTTTCTAATTTAGCCAATGAAGGCTTTGAAAATTTACCCGTTCATATAGTAAAAAATGGGGATGTGATGCAAGATGCTGCTTTGTTCTATGTAAATTTAGCAAAAAAACCAACTTTTAAACTGCCTACAGACTATGTGTTGATGACAATGCATAGAGCAGAAAATACAGATGATTTAGATCGGTTAAAATCGATTATACAGTCAATCAATGAAATTAATCAACACACAGCTGTTGTTTGGCTGATACACCCAAGAACGAAGAAAATCATTGAGCGTGAAAATGTTGCAGTAGATTTTAAGGTAGTAGATCCAGTGGGGTATTTAGAAATGATTTACTTACTGAAGAATTGTAGTTTGGTAATGACTGATAGTGGAGGTTTGCAAAAAGAAGCATTCTTTTTCGAGAAAAACTGTGTTACTTTAAGGGATGAAACAGAGTGGGTGGAGCTTGTTGAGAATGATTACAATATATTAGTAGGCGCAAATAAAGAGGCTATTTTATCAGCATTTCATGAGATGTCTCACAAAAAGAATGATTTTAGTCTTGATTTGTATGGGAAAGGTACAGCATCTTTTATAATTGCTAAAACACTTTTGAATGAATGTTAGTGTAATTGGATCGGGTTATGTGGGCTTAGTAGCAGCCGCTTGTTTTGCAGAAATGGGAAACAAAGTGGTGTGTGTAGATACTGATGTAGCTAAGATTGAACGACTCAAGGAAGGAGTCTTGCCCATTTATGAACCCTCCTTAGCTACTTTGGTGATAGAAAACCAAAAAAAGGAAAGCCTCTATTTCACAACGAATATTGAAGAGGCATTGTTAGAATCGGAAGTAGTGTTTATTGCTGTAGGAACACCCATGGGTGAAGACGGTAGCGCTGATCTGCAATATGTGCTACAGGTCGCTAAACAGATTGGTAAATACATGCATCAGCCACTTATAGTAGCTAACAAATCGACTGTTCCAGTAGGAACTGCGGATAAAGTTGGCATTGTGATCAAGGAAACTCTTGAAGAAAGAGAAGTGCAGATAGAATTTGATGTCGTTAGTAATCCAGAATTCTTAAAAGAAGGAGCAGCAGTAGATGATTTTATGCGGCCAGATCGAGTAGTTGTTGGAGCAGCAAATAAAGAGAGTTTGCAGCAAATGAAACAACTGTATGCTCCATTTACTTTTAATCAAGATCGTTTTATTGGAATGGATATTCGTTCAGCTGAGATGACAAAGTACGCTGCCAATGCCATGCTTGCTACAAAGATTAGTTTCATTAATGAAATGGCCAATATATGTGAGCGCTTGGGGGCTGATGTCAATCAAGTCCGATTAGGAATTGGTAGCGATCGTAGAATTGGATATCAGTTTATCTATCCAGGCTGTGGATACGGAGGTAGTTGTTTCCCAAAAGATGTACAAGCATTGATTAACATCGCTCAAGAGCATGGATACACGCCAGAGCTAATTTCTGCAGTAGAACGAGTGAATGATGCACAAAAGAAGGTGTTGTCAGAAAAAATTATAGAAGCATTTGGGCCTGATTTGTCTGATAAAGTTTTTGCTGTTTGGGGACTTTCATTTAAGCCTGGAACAGATGATATGCGGGAGGCATCATCTATCTTATTGATTAAAGAAATAGTAGCTAGAGGAGGGAAAGTTCAGGTTTATGACCCTAAAGCCATGGAAGAAGCGAAATTTTATCTTAAAGGTATACCGGTTACTTATTGTTCCGATAAATACGAAGCTTCAAATGGGGCGCACGCCTGCATACTCGTTACAGAGTGGAAAGAGTTTAGAAGTCCTGACTTTAAAAAGATGATATCGCTGATGACAGGAAATGTGTTTATTGATGGTCGTAACCAGTATGATCGTACAAGCATGGAAAATCAGGGTTTTCTTTATAAGCAAATTGGAGTTAAATAATACAATATGAATTCCAAAGTTGTTTGGATAATCAATCAGTATGGAGGTTCCCGTTTACACGGTATGACTTTCAGAAGCTATTATTTAGCGAAAGAGTTTGTTAAAAAGCATAAAGTTTATCTTTTTTCAGCTTCCTATTCCCATGTAATGTCTAACCCCCCAGTTATAAGCGGGAACTTAACACGAGAAGATATTGATGGAATCTCCTATGCATGGCTTAAAGTAGCGAAGTACGAAGGGTCTAAAAGCATGGGGCGTATATGGAGTATGTTAGTTTTTTTATTCCGATTGTTTACCGTTAGGGTGTCCACATTTCAAAAGCCAGATGTAATTATCGTGTCATCAATATCACCCTTTCCAATTATAAAAGCTTTCTTTTGGGCAAGGAGATATAAGGCAAAGTTAATTTTTGAAGTTCGAGATATATGGCCGTTATCCATTATAGAGTTAGGTGGATTATCTAAATATCATCCGTTTGTTATATTGTTACAATGGGTAGAAAATTTTGCTTATCGAGTTTCAGATTATGTAGTGTCGGTACTACCTAAAGCTCTAGATCATATGCAAGATCACGGCTTGTCCAAAGATCGCTTTGTCTATATTCCAAACGGAATAGAAATATCAGAAATGGAGCAGGTTGAATCCCCTGAAAGGACAGCGTTTGTTGTAGGATACGCTGGAACAATTGGTGTTGCTAATGCTATGCACTATCTTATAGAAGCTGCAGATCTGCTAAAAGATTATCCTATAAAGTTTAGTCTTTTGGGAAATGGTCCAGACAAAAAAGCATTGAAAGAATTAGTACTTCAAAAATCTTTGGAAAATATTCAGTTTTATGACGCAGTGCCTAAAGCTGAAGTGCCACTATTTCTTTCAAATGTAGATGTTTTATATATTGGTTGGCATCATTCAGAATTGTATCGATTTGGCATTTCAGCCAATAAGATTTTTGATTATTTGTTGGCAAAAAAACCCATTGTACATTCCGTTAATGCAGGTAACGACCCAGTGCAAGAAGCTAAAGCAGGAATTTCTGTTGCCCCAGAGAATCCACAACAAATAGCTGATGCTATAGTGCAATTGTATCAGATGTCGATTGCAGAAAGAAAACAGATGGGAGAAAATGGAAGAAAGTATGTGGAAGAACATCATTCATATGAAAAGTTAGCAGCAAGCTATGAGCGATTATTTAATTAGTTTTTGTGTCCTTATAGGATTAATTTTGCTATACTTAAAACTGGCTAAAAAGTACAGTATTTTGGATGTGCCTAACCATAGGTCATCGCATATGAATGCTACCGTTAGAGGTGGTGGAATTATATTTCCAATTGCGTTGTTGTTGACTTATTTTTTGTTTGATTTTCAGTATACATGGTTTGTAGTTTCTGTTTTTATTTTAAGCTTAGTGAGTTTTTTGGATGACTTGTACTCTTTATCTAGATTGCTTCGTTTTTTTGTTCAGTTTTTAGCAGTTTTTTTATTGCTTGTTGAATTGAATTTGATTCAATCCTTTATGCTTTTCCCTTTTCTGATATTTTCACTAGTTGGAGGCTTGAATGCATTTAATTTTATGGATGGTGTAAATGGAATAACAGCTTTGTACAGTATTGTGGCATTATCAACTCTATGGCTAATAAATACACAAGTCTCTTTTATAGAAGCTAACTATATTCTATTCCCGCTAATGTCTGTTGTAGCTTTTTCGTTATTCAATGTTCGTAAGCGTGCTCTTTGTTTTGCTGGCGATGTGGGAAGTATTTCCATCGCAGCCATTATTTTGTTTTTGTTGTTTAAACTCGTGATACATACGCAAGATTACTTTTACTTCCTTCTTTTGTTAGTTTATGCATTAGATTCGGGCGTCACAATCTTGAAAAGAAAATTTAGAGGAGAAAATATTTTTAAGCCACATCGAGAACATTTATATCAACAATTGGTTCATAAAAAGAAGTGGTCACATTTACAAGTGTCTTTTCTTTTCGCAATAGTGCAATTACTTATAAATAGCAGTTTATTATTTGAAAGAAGTACATTTTGGATCATGCTTACGGTTATTCTTGTAATGTTTTCTTATATTTTTGCACTTAATCATATTCAAAAGAGTGAAAAGTAAACTGCTTAATCTGCCAAGGCTTTATAAGCAACTTATCATGCTTACCATTGATGAGTTAATGCTGTTGTTTGCGATATGGGTTTCATTTGCATTAAGGTTAGGTGAGCCCTGGCCTATAGAGTATATGAAACCTAATTGGTGGCTCTTTTTATTGATACCAGCTATAGCTATTCCGCTATTTATAAAGTTAGGTTTGTATCGAGCCGTTCTTCAATATATGGGAATAAAGGTGTTCACAACCTCTTTTCAAGCCATTACTATTACTAGTTTGATAGTTGGATTTGTGATGATGATGTTTAGAGAGGCTGACTTACCTCGATCGGTCATTTTTATTTTTTGGTTTGTCTCGAATACATTAGTTATAACAAGTAGGTTTTTATTTAAAGGGATTTTATACTCTTGGGATAATTTCGTGAATGACCGTAAAGCAGTAATCATATATGGTGCTGGTAGAGCAGGAGCACAGTTGATTGAAAGTTTGCGTAAAAGTCATGATTATGCACCGGTAGCATTTGTTGATGATGATCAATCTAAAGAAGGTACGATTATCAACTATACACAAGTGTATAGTTTTAAAGACTTGAGAAATATTATTAAAAAACGTAAGGCAAAGGTTTTACTGTTGGCAATTCCATCTATGTCTGAAGTCAAAAAGAGAGAATTGCTAAAAAAACTTTCCAAATATCCAATTGAGGTAAAAGTGTTGCCCAGCATATCTTCTATTGTAAAAGGAGAAGTATCCATTGAATCCATCAAAAAAGTTAAGGTTGAAGATATTTTAGGCCGCCATGCTGTAGAGCCAAAAAAATCTTTGTTGAAGAAAAATATCTCTGGAAAAAATGTAATGATTACAGGAGCAGGAGGAAGTATTGGGTCAGAGTTATGCAGGCAGGTTTTAGACCTGAGCCCTAAAAAAGTAATCTTATTTGAGCATTCGGAGTTTAACTTATACTCTATTCATCAAGAACTTTCTAAAAGTAGAAAACGCGCACAAATTATTCCTGTTTTAGCGGATGTGACGAATGCAAAAAAAGTATCTAAGATTATTCAGGAGGAAGGTGTTCACACTATTTATCATGCAGCAGCCTACAAACATGTCCCAATGGTAGAGATGAATGCTGTGGAAGGTGTGTATAATAATGCTGTTGGAACATATAATGTAGCAATTGCAGCTCAGAACAATGATGTGGAAAATCTTGTGCTTATCAGTACTGATAAGGCGGTAAGACCAACGAATGTTATGGGTGCATCCAAGCGTTTTTCTGAACTTGTATTACAAGGATTACACAAGAAAAATAGCAGTAATACATGTTTCAGCATGGTTCGTTTTGGAAATGTACTGGATTCTGCAGGTTCTGTTGTGCCACTTTTTCGTTCTCAAATTCAAAATGGTGGCCCGGTAACGGTTACGCATAGAGATGTTACTCGATATTTTATGTCAATTCCAGAAGCTGTTCAATTGGTTCTTCAGGCTGGAGCAATGGCAAAAGGAGGAGATGTATTTGTGTTAGATATGGGAGAACCGATAAGGATTTTAGATTTAGCTTATCGAATGGTGCATTTAAGTGGATTAACTCCAATTGATGAAGAAAATCCAGATGGAGATATTAAGATTAAAGTGACTGGCTTGAGGCCTGGAGAGAAACTGTATGAAGAGTTGTTGATTGGAGATGACGTAGTGCAGTCAAACCATCCAAGAATTATGCAAGCTAAAGAGGTAGATTTAGAATGGGCGGAGGTTGAAAAGTCTATCAAATTAATCCAAAAAGCGCATGAAGAACATGATGAGAAATCTGTTAGGTCACTGTTATTAAAAAATGTAGATGGATATAAACCCTCAGATCACTAGGGTATGAGAATTGCTATTTTTGGAACAAGAGGGATACCTAACAGATATGGGGGGTTTGAACAGTTTGCTGAGTATTTAGCTGTTGGCTTAGTAGAAAGAGGACATCAAGTAGTCGTTTATAATTCGCACACGCACCCCTATCAAAAAAAAACTTTTAAAGGTGTTAGTATTCATCATCAATATGATCCTGAAAATTGGATGGGTACTTTTGGCCAGTTTTTGTATGATTTAAATTGTATTCTAGATACTAGAAAGCATAATTTCGATATTGTTCTTCAATTAGGCTATGCGAGTAGTTCTATTTGGAATCCTTTATTGAAAAAAACAACCACCATTGTTACAAACATGGATGGATTGGAATGGAAAAGGAATAAGTATAATAGAGCTGTACAAGCATTCTTGAAAGTAGCAGAGTCGCTTACTATTAAATTTAATCAACATTTTGTTGCTGATTCAATAGGAATACAATCTTATTTACAAAAGAAATACAAAGTAAAATCACATTTCATACCCTACGGAGCACATTCGATTAAGAATCCTGATTTAGCTATTCTTAAAA
>PAYR01000037.1 GCA_002715345.1 Flavobacteriales bacterium
AACAAACCAGTTGCTTCAATCACCACATCTATATCCAACTTCTTCCACGGAAGCTGTGTGGGATCTGCAATACTGCAATAGTTAATTTCTTTTTCATCAACAATAAGACTCCCTTCATCTGTGTTTATATGAGCATCAAATTGACGGTGAACAGAGTCGTATTTTAACAAATGAGCCATGGTTGTTACATCTGCTAAGTCGTTAATAGCAACAACTTCAATGCTTGGGTGTTTGTATACAGAACGAAAAAAAACCCTTCCAATACGGCCAAAACCATTTATTGCAACTCTTGTCTTCATACATCAAAAATAAAAAAGCCCCGCAAATGCAGGGCTTTTCAATATATACTATATTTTTAGTATGCTTTTACAATTTTAGTGTACTTACTATCAACACCATTATTAAAGTGTACTAAGTACGTTCCTTTTGGAAGTGTTGACACATCCATTGGAATTTGATTAGAACCCATCACTAAATCTACTTGTTTATGGATTAGAAGTTTTCCTGTTAAATCATAAATTGAAACATCTGCTTTTTCATCAGCTTCTGAAACAAAAGAAATAGTAAGTTGATTTGTAACTGGGTTTGGATAAACAGATAAGTACTCTTCTATTGTTTCTTCCTCAGAAATTGGATCTTCTAAATAGAATTCATCTCTACTCGAGAATGTTCCTGACTTAAAAATTCCTCTTCCATGAGTTCCAACATAAATTTGCCCGTAATATTCTCCAGGATACCATTGTTGATGAATCATGAATGATGGAACATTACCTAAGCCAACATTTTCTTGAGACCAAGTTATTCCAGGTAAATTATACAAATCCTGTGTATGTTGTACTTCATTAATAACAATTGTAGTATCATAATGCAAAAAATCTCCAGCACTATCTAGTACTTCCTCTAGTATATGGATTTCATTTTGGTAAATATTTGGATTAGCTTTTGCTTGATAATCTAAAAAAGTTGACCATACACCATTTTCTGTAGCAACAAATAAGTGTGAAGAGTCTGTTACGTTAAATAACACATCATAGGCTGGCATCACAGGAAGGTCACCTTGAATGCCTGTAAAATTAACGTCAAAACTTGGAGCTAAAGCATTTGTAGATACTTGAACTTTTGTGCCAGAAGTACCATAACCTCCAAGAGAAATAGCTAATCTATTAGCATCTTTTTTGTCAACAGATAAACCAGTTATAACACCTCCCCAATTACCTATTAAATCAGCTTCAACTAAGAAACTATAACCTCCAATATCTGCAGTGCTTGCGTTTCGAGCATAATTTAAATTTGAATACCTGTACAAAGCGCCACCCTCAGTTCCAACAAAAAGATAATTACCATCAGATGAAAATTCCATACATGAAGGTGTTCCTATAACATCACTTGTATCAGAAATCCTAAACCACTCCGTTGTAGCAGCAAGTTCTAGAGAATTTCGTGAAATCCATATTTCAGAAAGAGATGGTCCAGACCATGGATCTTCTCCAATTCCTATGGCAAAAATAGAAGAATAAGGGTCTACTATTTTAATTGTATCATTTGGTAATAAATCATTCGTAAGAGTATAATTAAAAGTAGCACTTCCTGATTTAGAACTAGTAATTTCAATTATATCACCAGTAAACAAAGTGTCCAGAGGATTATTAACATAAGTGATTATTTCTTCAAAAGGTAATCCATCAAGATTACTATTTATTGGATCATTCATATTTTCATGAAGTGCATATGGAGTCACCCAATTAGAACCATTGACTTCAATTCTATTCTCAAGAAATTCTGCCCATATAGTATTTTGAGAAAGACCTTTAGTAGCAGATCTTCTAAGTTCACCAGCATTTTGAGTCTCACTAAAAATTATATCAGGATTTAACCTAGAAAAAAGGGCATAGCCACCATCACCGCCACCAATTTCAAAACCAGCTTGTGGTGTAGCTCCCTGGACTATATCAGAATTAGAGTGTTCTGCTTTCCAAGCAACGAGTTGTGTTCCGTTGTCTTGAGTTCCTCCTACTACTTCTGCATGTTTAGAATATCCAATAGCATAGAATTGTGTAACGTTATAACCTCTATTCATGTGAGTAAAGGTGTTTCCTCCATCTTCAGACTTAAATACACCCCCATCATTACCAGAATACATAACATCTGGGTTTTCTGGATGAAAAATTAATTCGTGTTGATCAGCATGTAAATAATTGGTGAACATTGGAAATCCAGCATAACCCCATTGAGTTAGTTTTTCCCAACTTTCATTATAAGACCAAGACCATAAATCAAGTCCTCCAACATAAATTTTATCCTCATCTTCAGGATGAACCTTAATCACCATGTCATATTTTGCTTGTTGGTTGAAAATATTTAACTCGGACAAGCCTGGCTTACCAATAATTTCCCAGCTATCACCTCTATCCGTAGATCTATAAACCCCCTTCATTAAACCATATCTACCTCCATTAGTAGAAATTGCACAATAAATGTACTCTGGGTTAGAAGCAGATATGGAAATTTCAATTCTTGTATTTGCTTCTGACTGAGGATAATTTGGATCTGCAATTGTTTTTTTCACAAAATCATTATGCTCACCACTAGCAGAGACATATAATGTATTACCTACCGATGCAGCAATAGATCCATCAGTTCCTACTTGAACATCAGTGCACTGTGCACTAAGCATTGGAGGAACAGTCGCTGTAGCACAATCTTGAAAATTCATTCCACCATCATTTGAATATAAAAGACCTGAATTTGTCGCAGCAAATACATCTCCATCTTCTTGGATGGCAAGAGCAGCAACTAAAGACCATGTATCATCAGTGACATTATTAAATTCACTAGAGACTGATTGAATTTGAGTAAAATAATTAGATTCAGCAGTTTTCTTCCAAAGGCCATTACCAATAAAACCTGAACCACCATTTCCATACTCATGAGTAAGCTCTCCAGTACCAAAATAAATATCTCCATTTGGAGCTTGAGCAATACTTCCAATAATTAAATTAGGTAAAGGATTACCATCTTCTCCTTTTGCTCTGTGCCAAGCCCTACCTGCAGAATGCGAGACCCAAAGCCCTCCTGAAACGCTACCTGCATACATCAAGTCATGATTGTCTTGATCAATCAAAATTGCCCTTGTTCTACCTCCAACATTATTCGGACCCATCTCTTCCCATTCTAAAGATGTAGCGCTAGCAGCTCTTGTCTGCAAGTGTAAATTAATCTCGTCTTTTACACGATGAACGTTTCGTAAATCCAAACTACCTGTTTCAGGATTTACCATACGCTTTTCAATGTACTTAATAGCACCGTCTATCCTTCCAAGTTCCGTCTCAACCCTAGATTCTACGGGGGTGTATACGGATTCAGGAGTGTTAAAAAAAGTAAGCGCAAAACCTGTTGCAGCTAATAAGATTCCAAGTGGCAAAAATCTCTTTTTCATATTGTTTTTTTTTTCAATAATCAATGGTAAATATACGACTATTTTCTCTTTATTTCAAGATCATAATTGTGCTTTTATTACGCCATGTGTTTTTCAGCTCTATACGAGGACCTTACGAGCGGACCACTTTCTACAAAACGGAAACCTTTTTCAAGACCTATTTTTTCGTATTTCTTAAACTGTTCTGGATTAATAAATTCTCTGACTGGTAAATGTCTAGGTGTTGGCTGTAGGTATTGCCCAATGGTCATGATTTGCACACCAACAGCGCGCAAATCATCCATAGTTTGAATCACTTCTTCTTCTGTCTCGCCTAAACCTAACATAATACCTGATTTTGTTCGCATTCCACCTTCATGCAACCACCTCAAAACTTCTAAACTTCTATCATATTTTGCCTGAATACGTACTTGACGGGTTAATCTACGAACTGTTTCCATATTATGTGAAACTATTTCCGGTGCTACATCAATAATACGCTGAACCGCTTCTTGATCTCCTTTAAAATCTGAAATTAAAGTTTCCATAGTTGTTCCTGGACTTTTTTGTCGTACGGCTTTAACGGTCTCAGCCCATATAATGGATCCTCCATCCTTCAGTTCATCTCTATCTACCGATGTAATTACACAATGTTTCACCTCCATCAAACTAACAGACTCTGCAACTTTATCTGGCTCGTTCCAATCTACTGGTAGTGGTCTTCCTGTCGCTACTGCACAAAAACCACATGAACGAGTACAAATATTTCCCAAAATCATAAAAGTTGCTGTTCCTTCACCCCAGCATTCACCCATGTTTGGACAATTTCCACTCTCACATATTGTGTGCAACTTATGCTCAGAAACAAGTTTACGAACATGCTTGTAATTTTGACCTGTAGGTAATTTAACACGTAACCACTTAGGTTTTCTTTGTATTGACCCCGAGTTTAAGTCTTTTTGTGAATCAAAAGATTTTTTTCTTGGAAGTTTAACACTTATTTTTCTGGTATTTGATTGCTGTATAACTTCGTTCATCTAGCAAAAATCATTTATTACGTGTGCACTGATAGAATTATGTGATGTGTGATAAACACATATTCCATCTTTAATTAACAAGATCTGTGGAGAATGGTGTTCTACCTTAAAAAGATTGGAAATTTGATTAGAAACCTCTTTATATTTTAACAAGTCCAAGAAATAAGCATTAACAGTTTTATTATTCCATTCTCTCTCAAAACGATTTAAAACCATTACGCTAATAGAACAACGCGTACTGTGCTTAAAAAACAAAACAGGAGCTTGAAAAGACACCTTTGTAATTTGCTCCAGTTGTTGCAAGTCTGTCAGTTGCTCCCAATTCATTTACGAACGAGTTTGCTTGATTTTCACTTGCCCATAGTTTGGACAATCATGTTGAGTTTGACATGCTGTAAAAGCAGACATAAATCCGAAAGCAATAATGACAATCAATACTTTTTTCATTTCGATTATTTTACTGAACAAATTTAGGAATTTTATTTGGCTTAATCTTTAGTGAAATTCTATCTTTGAATAATGACAAAAATCAGCCCGAAAATAGCCGAAAGCTGGAAGCTACAATTATCAAACGAGTTCCAACAAATTTATTTTAAGCGACTCAAGAAATTTTTGTTACGTGAAAAGAAAAATCACACTGTTTACCCTCCTGGAAATAAAATTTTTGCTGCATTTAACCACACGCCTTTTTCTGATGTAAAAGTGGTCATTATTGGACAAGATCCTTACCATGGAGCAGGACAAGCAAACGGGCTTTGCTTTTCAGTATCTGACGGCATAAAAAAACCTCCTTCATTAGTTAATATATTTAAAGAAATACATCAGGATTTAGGGCTTGATATTCCTGAATCCGGAAACTTAGAACATTGGGCGCAGCAAGGTGTACTACTGCTCAATGCTACTTTAACTGTTCGCGCTAAAAATGCTGGCTCTCATCAAAAGCAAGGATGGGAACAATTTACCGATGTTTGCATCCGAAAGTTATCTTCAGAAAGAGAAAACCTCATCTTTTTATTGTGGGGAAGATTTGCCCAAAATAAAGGAGCATTGATAGACCGCAGTAAACATCACATTTTAGCAGCGTCTCACCCATCTCCTTTTTCAGCACACTCTGGTTTTTTCGGATGCGGTCATTTTTCTAAAACCAATGAGTTGCTGCAACAAATGAATAAACCAACTATACAATGGGTAAAATAATCTTCACTTTCTTACTCTCTATTAGCTTGGCTTTGGCTCAAAACCCAGTACAAACGGCAAACGATTACACACAGGCAAAAAAGAATGCTACATATAAGGAGCTATTGTATGTATCGGTAAAAACACAGAAAATGTATCATATCATTAACAATGAAGTAGTAAAAAAATATACTATTTCTACTGCTAAAAAAGGAACAGGAAATAGAAAAAATAGTAACCAAACACCATTAGGCTTACATAGTGTAAAAGAAAAACATGGAGACAATACGCCTCTTAACGGTAGAATGATAGGCCGGATCTTTTACGGACAAATCGCTACCATATATAAAGATAGTAGTCGATCCAAAACAGATGATGTAACTACGCGTATCTTTTGGTTAAGTGGTGAAGAAGAAGGAATAAATAAAGGAGGTAATGTAGATTCTTATGAACGCTACATTTATATACACGGAACCTCGGAGGAAGGCCGACTCGGAAAACCTGCTTCTCACGGATGTATCCGCATGAGCAATAAAGATGTGTTAAATCTTTATAACAAAGTAGCAACAGGAATCAAAGTCTTAATTCTTGATAAATAACTAACTTTAACCCTTTTAATTATGGATATAATTATCATTTTTTTACTTATCGCCCTGATTGGCGCTGTTTTTTTTCTAATCAACAAGAAAAATGACAATGGACAATCGCAAGAATTTCAACTTAGACTAAACGAAAATTTAATTAATAAAGTAGATGCTGTCAGAAAAGAATTGTCTGAAAATTCAGAAAAAGGAAGAAAAGAAATAGATGATAAATTAAAAGATATAAATAAAGAAATCAATGAGTTTCATAAATCTAGTAAGTCGGACATCCAAAAACAATTTGCAGACTCTAATAAAGTAATTACAGCTGTTACTCAAGAACTAGAAAAAATAAAAGGGACAAACGAACAGGTGTTGAATTTTGCAAATCAAATGAAAACTCTCGAGAAAATTTTAAGCAATCAAAAGCAAAGGGGAATTCTTGGAGAAATTCAACTAGAAAATTTATTAGCAAATGTGTTACCTCCAGAATTGTTTCAAATGCAATACAGTTTTAGCAGCGGAGAAGCAGTAGATGCAATTGTTAAGGTAGGAGATTTCATTATCCCTATTGATGCCAAATTTTCATTGGATAATTACAACAAAATGATTGAAAGCTCTGATAAAACAGAGATTGAAGGGCTTGAGAAAAAGTTCAAAGAAGATATTAAAAGTAGAATTGACGAAACAGCAAAATACATACGACCAAGAGAAAAAACAACTGATTACGCTTACATGTTTATACCTGCTGATGGCTTATATCAAGATTTATTAAATAGCCGTGTAGGAACCCTACAGATAAACTCCAGAGATTTGGTGTCTTATGCTTACACTAAAAAGGTGATGATTGTTTCTCCTATGAGTTTATTTCCAATGCTACAAATTACGGTAAAGGCTCTTCACAACTTAAAAGTAGAAAAGTCTATTGAAGATATTTTGAAGAATGTTGAAAAGCTTTCTTCGCACCTTAACAGCTATAAAATTTTTCACGACAAACTCGGGAACACTATAGGAACAGTGGTTAACCATTACAACAAAAGTTCACAAGAATTCAAAAAAATAGACAAGGATGTTACTAAACTTTCAGGAGGGACTCATTCTATCGGATTTGACAGAGAACTATTAGAGAAACCTCAATTAGATGAAGATAACTAGATACGAGAATGCCATTTTTGGGCTGCGCCCAATAATTGAAGCTATACAAGCAGGAAAAGAAATTGATACCCTATTCATCCAAAAAGGCTTAAAGAATGAATTATTTCAAGAATTGTGGCAATTAGTCAAAGTACGAAAGGTTAACTATAAACATGTTCCGGTAGAAAAAATAAATCGACTGACACGCAAAAATCATCAGGGAGTGTTTGCATTCATCTCTCCTATCAACTTTCACAAAACAGACAATATTATACAAGATGTTTTTGAAAAAGGAGAAAACCCTCTTTTTTTAGTTTTAGACAGGGTTACAGATGTTCGCAACTTCGGTGCCATTGTCAGAACAGCTGAATGCTCTGGTGTTCAAGCTATTATTGTCCCTGAAAAAGGTAGTGCAGCCATTAACGGTGATGCATTAAAAACCTCAGCAGGTGCTTTACACAACATCCCTATTTGTCGAGAATTCAATTTAAAAGCAACCATTGAGTATTTAAAAAACTGTGGCTTACAAATTGTAGGGTGTACTGAAAAAACAGAGGAAAAAATTTATCAGCTGAATTTCAATTTACCAACAGCAATTATTATGGGATCAGAAGAAGATGGTATCTCAACTGAATATTTGAAAATTTGCGATTACAAAGCCAAGATACCAATGAATGGTACAATAGGTTCATTGAATGTATCTGTTTCGGCAGGAGTTATTTTATATGAAGCTGTAAGACAGAGACAATGAAATTTAATGAACTAGGTTTTGAACCACAACTACAAGAAGGATTAGAGATGATGGGCTTTAAAGAGCCCACTCCTATCCAAGAACAAGCAATCCCAGCAATTTTAGGAAATAAAGATTTGATTGCTTGTGCGCAAACAGGAACAGGAAAAACTGCCGCGTTTGTCCTGCCCATATTAAATAAACTTTGCAGCAATCAAACCAAAAAGACCAACACCATTATTATTGCACCAACACGAGAGTTGGCTTTGCAAATAGACCGACAAATTGAGGGTTTTAGCTATTTCACCAACTCCTCTTCTTTTCCTGTTTATGGTGGTGGAACTGGTGATGATTTTGAAGCACAGAAAAAAGCCATCAAGAATGGAGCTGACATCTTAGTCTGTACACCTGGAAGATTACTGGCACACATGAAGTTTAACTACTTTGATCCTTCAGATGTTAAGCATTTTATATTAGATGAAGCCGACCGTATGCTCGATATGGGCTTTCATGACGACATCATGACAGTGTTTAAAAAGCTCCCTGCGGAAAAACAAACACTTTTATTCTCCGCTACAATGCCTCCAAAGATTCGCTCTTTGGCCAATAAAATATTAACCGATCCTGCCAGCATCAGCTTAGCCATTTCTAAACCTGCAGCAGGTATACAGCAAAGAGCTTTTTTAACACACGATTCTCAAAAGATAAAACTAACTCAACATCTTTTAAAAGGAAAAGATTTAGAGCATGTGTTGATTTTCTGTTCTACCATTAAGAGTACTAAGGAACTGGCTCATAGCTTACGCAAAGTAGGCTTGCCTGCACAAGACATACACTCCGAGCTTGACCAAGATTCAAGAGAGCAATTGCTACTCGACTTTAAAAACAAGAAGGTGAAGATTTTGGTAGCCACCGACATCCTTTCAAGAGGAATTGATATTAAAGGAATTGAGCTGGTTATCAACTACGAAGTTCCCAATGACGCGGAAGATTATGTACACCGCATTGGCCGTACAGCCCGTGCTGATCGTACTGGTGAAGCAATTACTTTTATTAATGGCGAACAATGCCGAAAATTCAAAGATATAGAGGAGCTAATAGAAAGAGAAGTTAAGAAGTCCCCTTTACCTGAGGGTTTTGAACCAGGACCAGAATACAACACCAATCGCAAAAAGAAAAAAGACAGAAACTTTAAAGGGAAACGAAAGTTTGGTGGAAAGAAACCGTGTCACAAAAGAAAGCCAAAAAAGAAAAATGATTAAAGACTGAAAAACAATGATTTTCTTAAAAATTAGAGCGAATCTAAAAAAACCACATTGTTTGTGACTCCGGAGGGATTCGAACCCCCAACCAGCAGAGCCGAAATCTGCTATTCTATCCAGTTGAACTACGGAGCCTTTTTACATGTAAATTAAGCTATCTCTATACAGCTAGCTACCTCCTTGGCTTTATCCACCAAAGTGCTAACCTCATCAGTACCATAAGCAAATGCTACCGCCATTCTTCTATAGGGGCGTGTACTTGGCTTACCAAAGATTTTGAAGTCCGTGTTTGGAAAAGCAGCCGCCTTATCCAAACCTTTAAATGTTGGATAACCCTCAGAATTTTCTGAAGCCAAGACTACTGCACTAGCACCGTTTTGTAACAAAGGAATCTCCTGCACAGGAATCCCTAAAATGGCGCGCGCATGCAATTCAAACTCCGAATAGTTTTGAGTATTTGCTAGAGTAACCATACCCGTATCGTGCGGTCTTGGCGACAACTCTGAGAAATACACACAGTCCTTACCGATGAAGAACTCTACCCCCCAGATGCCTGTGCCACCCAAAGCAGCTGTTACCTTAGCTGCCATGTCTTGCGCTTCTTTCAAACGAGTATCTACCATGGACATCGGCTGCCAAGATTCTTGATAATCGCCACGCTCTTGACGGTGGCCTATTGGTGGACAAAACAAGGTCTTACCATTGTTTTGTGTTAAAGTCAATAAAGTGATTTCGTATTCAAAATCGATGAACTCCTCGACGATTACCTCCATCAAATCACCACGAGAACCCTCTAAGGCATAGTCCCACGCCTTTTGAATATCCTTTTCCGTTTTAATCACCGACTGCCCTTTACCAGAGCTCGACATTAAGGGTTTTACTACACAAGGCATGCCGCAGAACTCGACCCCTGCTTTCAGCTCCTCATAAGAAGTAGCATAGCGGTAAGTGGCTGTTTTAACTCTTAAATCAATTGCCGCCAAATCGCGAATGGCTCTACGGTTCATGGTAACGTTGGCCGCTTTGGCAGAAGGCACTACTTGGTAGCCATGTTTCTCATAAGAGTAAAAACGCTCGGTACGGATAGATTCTACTTCCGGAACAATAATGTCTGGCTGGTGCTTGGCTACTATGGCATCCAAAGCATCGCCATCTAACATATTGATGACTTCATACGCATGAGCCACTTGCATAGCCGGTGCATCAATGTAGCTATCTACCGCTACTACATACTGTCCCAAGCGTTGCAAAGCAATCACTAATTCTTTTCCTAATTCTCCTGAACCTAAAAGTAAAATCTTCTTCCTCATAAAAAATAATATTATTAATAGGATAATTGAATTTTAAAAAAATTATCGGCTTACTTCAGCATTTTGTAAAATATATACACATTGATATATATCATCTGCATTTAATTTTAAGATACCTTTTATAGTAGCTATCTCATCCATCATAAAATATTGATTCTTATTTTTCAGCTCCAGCTCAACTATCGTTTCTGGCCCTCCACCTCCACAAAAAAAACAAGATGCAAAAGGACCCTTAGATAAAATGTAATATCCTTTATCAGGATCTAATGCTAAAATATATCCTGTTAGTGAAACTTCAACACCTGATAAATTCATAATACTTTGACCAAAATGTGGATATGCTATAAATTCATCAACTTCATCATAATAAATATCTTCGAACTCTACATCTTCTAAATCATTCCATGTAATTTCGGTTTGAGAATAAGATAAATTAAATGAAAATAAAAGACTAAGAAATAAATATTTATGCATCAATCAATAATTTAGGAATATTAGTTCGATAAGCTTGTAAAGTAGGAATTAATGCAGCAAATATACCAATTAATAATGCTGATGGGAGTAACCAAAACTCTTCAACTACAAGTGTTAGTGGAAAATTATTTATAGTATTGTTTTCACTTACTAAACTAGATATAATATAAATACTCAATCTACTCAATAATAAACCACAAATTGCTCCTAAAACAGATAAAAAAAGTGCTTCAAATTGTATCAGCCTAACTAACTGCCAACGACTTGCACCATGAACTCTCATTAAAGCAAGTTCATAACGTCTTCTTTTTAATGAATTATATAAACTTATAAAAATACTCAAACCAGAAACAATCATAATTACTACAGCTATAAACTGAATAGAATTAAACCCAATACCTAGCAAATTAATAAGTCGATTCATTTCAAAAAGAGGAACGGCTGCTTGTAAATTAGTTGTTTCATTAACTTGTCTTGGGAGTTTAATTAACGCTGAAGGATTTTTAAACTTAAACAATGCAGCAGTAATTTCCATCTCTGAATCATCATCCTTGTTATGAACATCCCAAACGCTATGATAATCAGTCAGAATTAACTTATCAATAACAGTTCCAGAAAAATTTAAAATTCCAACAACATTATATGCGTAATTATCATGAATATGCCCACCTTTTAATAGTCCATGTGTTCCGTAAAAATTATCACCGATTTGAAGATTATGTGTTTTTGCTACATCGCTCCCAATAACAACTTCGAAACCTCCTTCCCATCTTCTTCCTTCTTTTATTTCAGCGTTATATAAATCAAAATAATCATGAGTACTTCCAACAATTCTAAATCCTTTATAGCTATCACCATATGAGAGTGGTATTACTAAATCAACCAATCTATTCTTTTTCAATTTATTTATTGAATTTAAAGGAATATTTCCGGTTGGATTATCAATATGATAAACGGAAGAAAGTATTAATTGTAGAGGACTTCCTTTAGCACCAACAACCATGTCAATTTCTTTGAGGTTATTTTTTACTTGCTGTTTCATTTCATTATTTAATAAAATCAACAATGAAATTATTCCAACACCCAGACTCATTAGTAACAAACTTAATATTGTATTAAGTGGACTACCAACTAAATTCCTCCAACTTAACTTAAATATGGTCATAAAGTAATGGTATTTTTGAATTGACTTTTTAACCTTTGATCGTGAGTAATAATAATTAATTTTGAATTAGACTTTTTTGCTTGTTCTTTTAATAACTTAATTATAATATCACAATTTTCATCATCTAAACTTGCAGTTGGCTCATCTGCTAATATTAAATCTGGTTTTTTACAAACTGCCATAGCTATTGAAGCTCTCTGTTTTTCACCCTCACTTAGTTCATATGTTTTAGAATATATTTTATCAGACAAACCAATGTGTTCTAATAAATATTTACATTTTTCCTTATCAACTTTATTACCAGATAATTTTAAAGTTGTGAGAAGATTTTGGATAAGATTGATACTTTTTATAAAATATGGTTTTTGAAAAACAAGGCTAATATTCTTACCCCTAAATTCATCCATCTTTTTTGGCGACAAATCCGCGTATTTTACACCATTTAAGGAAATAGATCCTTTATCAGGTGTTAATAAACCTGCTAAAAGTTGAATAAAAGTTGTTTTACCAATACCTGACTTTCCTAGTATTAATAAATCTTCAGAATCATTAAGACTAATTTCAGGAAATATAAAACTATTCAAATTATCATATGAAAATGAAACAGGAGTTGATTTAAGCACTGTATTTTTTTTTAAAAATAACAAAAAAAAGCAACCGTCTTTGACGATTGCTTTTAATTTAAAAATGAATATGATTATTAATCATTCTCACCTTAATGAGAGTGTTCACCACAATGAACATCACCGGCCGCATATTGACCAGCAGGGATAGTGTCAGTTCCAAGAATAATTTGCTCTGCTAAATTGTAACCATTGGCTTCAACATCTTCTAAAGCATCGTCACAAAATTCGCCCAGCTCACCCTGAACCTCAACTGTCGATCCGACAGGTATCCATGCAATATGGCATTCTTCACAACCATGGTCATGGTCATCCGAACATGAGGTAAACGATAATAACATTGCAATAAATGCATACGTCATAATTCCTGACTTTTTCATTTTTCTTGTCATAAGATTAATACTGATACTCTATTAAAAAGAGTATTTCGCTTCATTAAAGCTCATCAGAGTATTTAAAAATCATATTTTAAATTAATATTAAATGATCTACCAGGGTGTGGTATGCCACCAGCAATTGTTCGTACTCTAGAAATATGAGGAGTATAAACAGTATTAAAAATATTATTTATTCCGATAGTACTATTAAATTTTTGATGTAAGGATAGCCCTAACTGTAGGTTGAAAATATTATAGGAATTTGTTGGACTTTCATATTCAGCATGATTATTTTGTTTAAACTTAAATAAATGATTAAAAGAGATGAAATCAATTTTATACTTTTCAAATAAAGTATTTTGAAAATCATACAAAATTTGATTTCTAATACTATTTGCTGGCACTAGAGCTAAACCAAACTCATCATCCTTATTTTCCGTATTTAAAAATGAATAGGATTGTTCTAAATGTAAATTATGTAATGAATGTGGATGATAGTGAAGATTTAATTCAACTCCTCGAATGTTAACAAGATCATATTGAATATAATTATATATTGGGTATCTGATAACAGCTCCACTAGTACTAAGATATTCATGAAATCTTCCTGTAGGGATCACCGAAATAAAATCGGATATATATTGAGAGAATGGATTAATAACAATACCAAAATGCTCATTGGACCATTGATATTTAAAATCTAATTGATTAGCATATTCAATTCCCAATTCGGCATCTCCAATTTCGAATCTGTTGGTTCCATGATGAACTCCATTAGAAAACAGTTCAGAAAAATGAGGCGCTCTATATGCCCCCGAGTATGAAATTCGGAAATTATGATCTAAAAATTTATAAAATGTTCCAGCCGAATAGCTTGTACTATTAAAAGTCTTTTCAAAGTCAATATTTTCAAAATCTGGTGTTGCATCGACAAGCTCAAGATTTTTATTATCATATCTTAAACCAGCATTTACCCCAAAATTTTTCTTTTCATAATCCATTATGAAATATGTACCTAAATTCAGAGAATTAGCATCTGGAACAAGTCTAGAAGAAATTTGATTTTTATTTTTTGTTTGTAATCCTTGTGCACCTATATTGAAAGTGAAATCTTTATGTTGATATCTGATATTTGGAGATATTAGTGTATTTTCTAAATCCAAGTCAAAGGCTGCAACAGTGACTTTCTCATATTCCTGTAAATTATT
>PAYR01000038.1 GCA_002715345.1 Flavobacteriales bacterium
GAAGTATATAAGTAGAAGGGTGCTGTCTTTTAAGTTTACGAAGCAATTCTAAGCTTTGTGTTATTTTCTCTCTTCCAATTTGCGGATCATCAAACATTCCGTCTAACCCTTCTCTATGATAGTTATATAATACTTCTTGGAATAAGAAATATTTAGAATCAAGTAATTCTTCTACTAACCAATACCTATTTTTATTACCCTCATATGCTTTCCAACCTAATTCTGGTGCAGTTTGCGCATTACTTACAATAGTTTGTGCATTATTAAAATACGGATTGCCTCCTTCAAGAGAAAATGTCGAATAATCTAGTCCAACCACAATATTTATATAATAAGCTAAGACAGAAGTTAAATTAGATAAATGAGAGTTTTTACTAAATTCTAAGGCTTGGTGCTCAATATATCTAAATCTAAAATCTTCATCTAACACACTAAAAACGCTAGAATAATAAGAGGTGTTGTGTATAGGTCTAATAGATTGAATCTGTATACTTCCCTTATATTCATCTGTAGATATTTGCTCAGTTAAGTTTATCAGGACACTGCACTCTATTCTTTCCTCAGTAGTGAAAACATCGTTTGTCCATTTAGTATTATTCAAAAATTCATAAATTGATTTTTGAAGTGTGTTAAATGCTCCTCTATCTGTTGTTTGTATCTGCGAAGAAGCTACTCTAACATTGCAATAAACATCTTGTGCAAAAACATTGCAAGAGTAGATAATGATACAAAAAAGAAAATATAATCGCATTATACCTGAGTTATTATAAAGTCGATTATATCTTGAGCTGCCTCGACTTTGCTTTTCAACTCAAATCTATGGAATTTATTGTTTTTATCAAGAATAGAAATCTTATTTGTATCGTGATTAAAGCCCGCTCCTTTATCTTGCAGTGAATTCAGTACAATCATGTCCAAATTCTTTTTAATCAATTTTCCTTGTGCGTTTGATTCTTCATTCTCGCTCTCTAAAGCAAAACCACAAAGAAATTGTTTTGATGATTTTTGATTTCCTAAGGTTTTTAAAATATCTATAGTAGGTTCTAAATCGATATATAAGTTATCGTCCGATTTTTTCACTTTTTTACTAGCAACTTGCTTGGGTCGATAATCAGCCACTGCTGCCGACATAATTGTGATGTCAGACTGCTTGAAATGCGACAAACAAGCATCTAACATTTCTTGAGCAGAAGTTACATTTACTCTGCTTATAAGAGGGTGCGTGACTTCTTGAGAGGTTGGTCCTGAGATAAGCTTTATTTGAGCACCTTTTTTAGCTGCTTCTAAAGCAATAGAAAAGCCCATTTTTCCAGAAGAATAATTTCCAATAAATCGTACAGGATCTATAGACTCGAATGTCGGTCCTGCAGTAATCATAACTTGTTTACCACTTAATGGAAGGTTGTTGAAAAGTTGTTCAGCAACAAACTCAACAATTTCTTCTGGCTCAGCCATTCTTCCCTTGCCACTTAAGCCACTAGCGAGTTCTCCTTCTCCAGGAGGAATAAAGAAGTTGCCAAACTCTAGAAGCTTTTGGATGTTTTCTTGAGTGGAAGGGTGCGCATACATATCTAAATCCATTGCTGGTGCAAAAAACACTGGACATCTAGCTGACAGATAAGTAGCAAGTAATAAATTATCACTCTCTCCACTCACCATTTTAGAAAGTGTTTTTGCTGTAGCAGGTGCTACAATCATACAATCAGCCCAGAGGCCTAAATCTACATGATTATTCCAAACTTCCTCATTTTCATCTTGAGTAAAGTCTATTAAAACTGGATTTTTAGAAAGTGTGGAAAGCGTTAAGGGAGTGACGAATTCTTTAGAGGCAGGGGTTTGTATGACTTTAACATTGGCTCCTGCTTTTATCAACTCTCTTAGCAAGTGAGCGGATTTATAGGCAGCAATACTTGCTGTTATACCTAACAGTACATTTTGTCCGCTCCAATAAGACATGTATTATGCTTGTTCTTCAACTTTACGGTGGTAAATCTTATCTTCTAGCCATTCTTGGATAGAAATAAGCGTTCCTTTTGGTAAACGCTCATAAAATTTAGAAACCTCTATCTGTTCACTGTTTTCAAAGATTTCATCAATGGATTCTGAAGGAGTTGCAAACTCTTCTAGTTTTGCTAACAGTTCTTCCTTAACCTCTCTATTTACTTGTATAGCTCTCTTAGAAATTATAGAAACGGTTTGATAAATATTTCCTGTTTTTTCGGAAAGATCTTGAATGTTTCTAGTTTCAGTGCTAATGCTTGCCTGTGTTTTTTTATGATCTACCATGTTTAAAGCTTTTCTAATTGTTTGTTTGCTTTGTTAAAAATATTTTCAGCTTCTTTTAATTTATCACTAGAATCAAAGTTATCAATAAAAAAATGATATGCTGAAATTGTGTTTCTTAATCGCTCTTTTTGTTTTGAACTAACGCTATTGCTTGCTAATAGATAATTAGAATCTAAAATTAGGAAAAATACTTCTTCCCTATAATCAGTGTCGGGAAAATCATTTACAACATTATTTAAAGCCACAATAGCTGACTTGAAATCTTCTGTATCATAATACAATTTTGCATTATTAAAAGCTTTATTCTCTAATTTATCTCTTAAATTATCAATAAGAATATTGCATTTATATACTCTTTCACTATTTGGGTATTTATCAATAAAATATTGCAATTCCTCAATAGCCTTGTAGGTGTTAGTAGCATCTAAGCTAAAAGAAGGAGACTCTAAATAATAACAATTAGCATTCATAAAAGCAACCTCTTCCACCCTTTCACTTCTTGGGTAAGTTTGTGCAAATGTTCTGAAATGATATGCAGCCAATAAATTTTCACCTAATCCATAATGAGTGTAAGCAAGATAGAAATAAACCTCTTCTGCCTTAGCTGTTCCTCGATATAAAGTGTTTAATTCATCAAATATGGGAAGTGCTTTAAAATACTGTTGTTCTTCATAATATTTTTTAGCCATTTCAAACTTATGATCAAGGTCTGGACTTTTTAATACTTGCTGATATTTACTGCAGGCACTAAAAGTGATTGATACAAGAAGTAAATAAAAGAAATTTCTCATAATATATTTAACGAATTGCAAAGATAATAAATGCAACGGAATTTATAACGCATTATTTTCCAGCAAAAGCTTGTTTTGTCAACTCCGCACAAAAATGTAATTTTGCAAAAAATATTATTGAATGGATATCTTTGAAAAGATTAAAAAAAATCGTGGTCCATTGGGACAACATGCAAAAGAGGCTCACGGTTATTTTACTTTCCCAAAACTTGAAGGCGATATCTCTAACAAAATGACTTTCCGTGGAAAGAAAGTGTTAGTATGGAGTGTCAATAATTACATAGGTCTTTCTAATGAAGAAGAAGTAAGACGCGTAGATGCTGATGCTGCAAAAGAATGGGGGCTAGGCTATCCCATGGGATCAAGAATGATGTCAGGAAACACCAATTACCATGAAAAGTTAGAAAACGATCTTTCCAATTTCATAAAGAAGGAAGATACTATACTTTTAAATTTTGGATATCAAGGAATTATGTCATCTATAGACGCATTAGTAGATAGAAATGATGTAATTGTTTACGATAGTGAGTGTCATGCTTGTATAATTGATGGGGTTCGTTTACACCAAGGGAAACGTTTTGTTTTCCCTCATAACAACATCGAAAATTTTGAAAAGCAATTAGAAAGAGCTCATAAGATAACTGAACAAACAGGTGGTGGAATTTTGGTAATTACTGAAGGAGTATTTGGAATGTCTGGTGATTTAGGCAAGTTGAATGAAATAACAGACTTAAAAGAAAAATACAATTTTCGTTTATTAGTTGATGATGCTCATGGTTTTGGAACCATGGGAAAAACAGGTGCTGGAGTTGGAGAGCACCTTAACTGTCACGATAAAATTGATATCTATTTTGGAACATTTGCTAAATCAATGGCAAGTATTGGAGCATTCATTTCATCCACCGAAAATGTTGTAGAGTATTTACGATACAATATGCGTTCTCAAATTTTTGCTAAATCTTTACCAATGCCATTGGTTATCGGCGCTATTAAGCGTTTGGAGTTATTGATAAATAAACCAGAATTAAAAGATCGCTTATGGACAATTGCAAATGCTTTACAAGGAGGCTTAAAAGAAGCTGGTTTTGAGTTAGGAAAAACAGAATCAGCAGTAACACCAGTTTACTTAAGCGGTGGTGTTGGCGAGGCAACCAATCTTACACTGGATTTAAGAGAAAATTTTGGAATTTTCTGCTCTATTGTAACCTACCCTGTAGTTCCTAAAGGAGTAATTTTACTACGACTTATTCCTACTGCAGTACATACATTAGAAGATGTGAAATACACCATTGAGAGCTTTACGGCTATTAAAGATAAATTAGCTGCCGGGGAATACATTTCCGAAACCGTAGCTAATGTTGAGTAATCTAAAATTTTAGATAATTAAAAAAGCCTCAGTTCAATTGATTGCTTTTTTTATAGTTTGATTAAAGATTCTATTTTTTGATAAGTTTCTTTTTCTACATTCACCAATGGCAAACGCAATTTATCTCCACAAACATCTAATACTTTTAGCGCTGCCTTAATTCCAGCAGGATTTCCATCACAGTATAAAGGCTCCAATAGATCATACAATTGGTAATGTAGCTCATTGGCAACTTTTTGATTTCCTTCTAAACCGTAACGCACCATATCGGAAAACTCTTTAGGATACGCTTGTCCAATAACAGAAATCACCCCATCAGCACCCATATGAATCATTGGTAGGGTTAAACCATCATCTCCAGAAATAACCAAGAAACCTTCAGGTCTACCCTTTATAATCTTCATGATTTGATTCATGTCTCCACTCGCCTCTTTTACGGCAATGACATTATCGAAATCATGTGCCAAACGAAGTGTTGTTTCTGCACTCATATTGCTACTTGTTCTTCCAGGAACATTGTACAAAATAATAGGTAATGGAGACGTTGCAGAAAGCGCTTTGTAATGCTGGTAAATACCTTCTTGCGATGGCTTATTGTAATAAGGAGAAACCGACAATATAGCATCATATCCACTCAAATCCGTGTTTTTGATAGTGTCTGCTACAGCACAAGTACTGTTTCCCCCTATCCCCATCACTAAAGGTTTTCTTCCATCTACCGTTTCTTTTACAAAATTAGTAACTGCTATTTTTTCATCAGCACTTAATACTACGCTCTCTCCAGTTGTTCCTAAAACAACAATATAATCTACACCACCTTCAATAATATGATTCAATAGTTTTTCTAAACCAATAAAATCTACTCCTCCTCCCTCTAAAAAAGGGGTTACTAGAGCAATTCCTGTTCCGCTAAATTTATGATGCATTTTTCTGGTTTATAACAGTTAAATAATGGTGTATCTCTTTGATTAAGGCCGACAATGTGTTCTGTTTCACATCAATCATCATATCGTACAAGTCGATGTCTTCTTCATACTTTCCAACCTTGAATTTTGCTTGCGAGCTTCCTGCTAAATACTTGATAGGAATACAAGTACTGTCACACATATTGATTAGAATATCGTAATCCTTCTCTACAAAGTTTTTGATGATGTAGTTCTGCGGTTTATAGTACCAATTTAAATCCTTCAAAAAGAAAAAATCAAATTGAAGCATGGGCATATGATGATGTGTAAGCTCTTTTAAATTAACAAAACCCAATGCTTTTACATCCTTTTTGGTTTTGAAAAGCGTATTCACAAATTCGCTCACTTTCATCATGTCTTCTCTTTCGGTAGCATCGTATAAAATACCGATAGACTGAGCAGTATGTAAGTTGTGTACTTTTCTTTTTCGAGGATTAAATTTCAACTCCCTCTTAAAAAAGAAATCACCTACTTTTTGCTTGATTTCTTCAACAAACTGCATTAGCTAATTTCTGAATAAATTCTTCTTCGGTGATAAGTGGTATTGCCAAGTCTTCGGCTTTTTGGCGCTTGCTTGGCCCCATGTTTTCACCAGCGACTACAAATGTAGTTTTTTTGGTAATGGAACCCACATTTTTTCCACCGTGTTGTTCAATTATTTTTTTCAGCTCTGTACGGCTAAATTGCTTGAATACTCCCGACACCACAACTGAAGCTCCTTCTAAGGCATTAGAAACTGCTTTATCTTCATCCCCAACTTCCATTTGTAATGCATGTTTTGCTAAACGCTGCACAATGTTTCTATTACTTTCATCAGCAAAATAAAACACTACACTTTCGGCTATCTTCTCACCTATTTCTTCTACGTTTTCTAAATCTTCTTGAGTAGCATCTAGCAACGCTTGCATATGCTGATAGTGTTTTGCTAATTTCTTAGCTACTGTTTCGCCAACATACCTAATACCTAAAGCAAACAACACGCGCTCAAAAGGGATTTGTTTGGATGCTTCCAATCCTTTCAAGAGATTTTCTGCAGATTTCTCCGCCATTCTTTCCAATGGCAAAAGGTCATTTATTTTTAACTCATACAAATCAGGGATAGATTGGACCATTCTTTTCTTTAAAAGCAACTCAATTGTTTCCGGTCCTAAGCCATCAATATTCATGGCTTTTCTACTGATAAAGTGCTCGAATTTTCCTTTTATCTGCGGAGGACAATTTTCACTATTTGGACAATAGTGTTTAGCATCTCCTTCTGTTCTAATTAACTCGCTAGTGCACTCTGGACATTCTGTTATAAAAACGGTTGGTTGAGAAAATAGATCTCTATCTTGTTTTTCTACCCATACAATCTTTGGGATAATCTCCCCTCCTTTCTCCACATACACTTTATCTCCTTCTCTAATATCCAATTTGGCAATTTGGTCTGCATTGTGCAAAGAAGCACGCTTAACAAGGGTTCCTGCCAACAAAACCGGCTCTAGATTAGCTACAGGAGTGATAGCGCCCGTCCTACCTACTTGATATGTGATTTCGTTTAAGGTTGTTAACGCTTGTTCTGCCTTAAACTTATAAGCAATAGCCCATCTTGGAGATTTGGCTGTAAAGCCCATTTGTTCCTGCTGCCGTAAGCTGTTTACCTTAATGACAATACCATCAATATCATAAGGTAAATCGTGGCGTAGCTTATCCCACTTTTTCACAAAGCGAATGACAGCATCAATATCCTTGCAACATTCTGTTTCACTAGGAACTTTAAAGCCCCAGCTCTTGGCAGCCTCTAGGTTTTCATAATGTAAATCGTATGGTGTTTGCTTTCCTAGCATATGGTATAAAAAGCAGTCTAAAGGTCGCTCAGCAACCTCCTTACTATCTTGTATTTTTAAGCTTCCTGAAGCTGTATTTCTTGTGTTAGCAAAAGTTTCTAAACCTGCTTGTTCTCGATCAGCATTCAACGCTTTAAAACCAGCGTGTGGAATAAATATCTCTCCTCTTATTTCAAAGAACGAAGGGAAATTTCCTTGTAATTGTAAAGGAATTGATTTAATCGTCTTGACATTAGTGGTCACATTATCTCCCTGCGTGCCATCACCTCTAGTTAGTGCCTGTGTTAACTGACCGTTTTCATAAGTTAAAGAAATAGATACTCCATCATACTTCAACTCGCAGACATATTCAATTTGTTCTTCTACCAATTTATGAATACGCTTATCGAATTCGCGTAGCTCTTCTTCAGAGTAAGTATTCCCCAAAGAAAGCATTGGGTACTGATGCTTTACTGTATTGAAGTTTTTGGTTACCTCACCTCCTACTCTTTGTGAAGGCGAATGAGTATCAAAAAACTCAGGATTTTCACTTTCCAAACTAATCAATTCTTCCAATAACTTATCAAACTCAAAATCACTAATTGTTGGTTTATCCAATACATAGTAACTGTGGTTGTGCTGACGAAGTTCTGTTCTTAAAAATTGTATGCGTTCGAAAACATTCATAATTATCTAATTTATATTTTCCAAACGGCTTTTACCATACGTTCTTTGCCTTGCATATCTTTTCTTAATTCAAGCTTGCTAAATCCTTTTTCTTGAAGCATTTGTAATAATTCATCTCCTTTTTTTTCGTGGATTTCGAAAAACAATTTTCCAGTTTCATTTAAGTGATTTTGCGCAAAATCAGTAATGGAATTGTAAAACACTAGCGGTTCTTTATCAAGAACAAACAAAGCTGTGTGTGGTTCATGCTTCAGCACATTTGTATGCATCAATTTCTTATCGCTTTCCAATACATAAGGAGGATTGCTCACAATGACATCGAAAGTCTTCTGTAAAGCTGGTTTTTGCAAGATGTCTGCATGTATAAAGTCAATAGCTACTTCATTATTTTTTGCATTTTCTTTCGCTACTTCTAGTGCTTCTTTTGAAGAATCTAACGCGCATAAACTGGCTTTCGATTGTTTTGCTAAAGAAATTGCAATGCATCCACTACCCGTACCAATATCTAATGCAGATTTAAAATCTTCTTTCAACACCCATTGAACCAACTCTTCTGTTTCTGGCCTTGGTATTAAGGTGTGCTTATTCACTTTGAACTCCAAACTCATAAATTCAGCACTTCCTAATATGTATTGCAAAGGCTCCTCTTCTACTAGTCGGCTAACAATTTCGAGTAAATTTAGTTTTTGAGTTTCGCTAACAGTTGCATCTTGTTGCATAATGCAATCTGATTTACTGAATCCTAGCGCACTTTCTATACTCCAGTAAACCATGTTGTTAGCTTCATTTTCTCCGTATATAGGAGCTAGTTTTTCTAGCAAAAATGGGCGTATGTCTCTTACATATTGCATCCGTGCAATTTACTTATTTTTGGGGCATGACAACAGCAGAATTTTACATGCAAAAATGTTTGGACTTAGCTCAAAAAGGAAGAGCTAATGCCGCACCTAATCCCATGGTTGGCTGTGTGATTGTATATGATGGCGAAATTATTGGAAAGGGTTTCCACGAGCAATACGGTCAAGCACATGCAGAGGTAAATGCTGTAAATAGTGTTAAAGACAAATCATTGCTACACTCATCCACCCTTTATGTGAACCTAGAGCCCTGTGCGCATTTTGGTAAGACACCACCCTGTTCAGAACTTATTATTGAGCACAAGATACCTAAAGTAGTCATTGGTTGTGTAGACACATTCTCAGAAGTAAGTGGAAAAGGGATTAAAAAAATGGAAGCTCAAGGGATTGAAGTGATATACGGAGTTCTGAATAAAGAGAGTAGAGAGCTCAATAAACGATTTTTCACTTTTCATGAAGAAAAACGCCCTTATATCATTCTTAAATGGGCAGAAACTAGTGATGGTTTTATTGCTCCAGAAAATCAAACAGAAGCTTTTTGGATGACTTCTGCTGAATCTAAAAAATTAGTGCACCAATGGCGCGCTGAAGAAATGGGTATTTTAGTTGGCACTGAAACCGCTATTAAAGACAATCCTTCACTCTCCGTTCGTGAGGTAATGGGCAAAAATCCTATTCGATTTGTACTTGATAAAAACTTACGATTATCGTCAAACTTATCAATCTTTGATGAGCAAGCAATTACTTTTCTTTTAACAGAAAAGTCAATGAAAGACAATCAGCTTGAGGTAGATTTTAATAATCTAGCCAAAAGCATTTGTGACACACTCTATCAACAAAATATACAATCTCTTATTATTGAAGGCGGCAGCAAAACGCTACAGACCTTTATTGATGTAAGTTTGTGGGATGAAGCAAGAATATTTACCGCACCCACTCAACTAGGAGGTGGCATAAAAGCTCCTGAATTCAACTGTTCTCCAGCTGAAAGTGAACAAATAGCAACTGATCAATTAAAAACCTACTACAGATAATGCTGTTTGAAGATACCTACCATATGCCCACCAACACCAGTGAGGGACTTTACAAAGAAAAAGGAAGCAAGTTTATTGGCTATGCTTTCCCTGTTTTTTCAGAAGAAGATGTGAAAGAACGCTTGGAGGAAGTCCATAAAAAAGAATATTCAGCAAGGCACTATTGCTATGCATACACCCTTCATCCAGATAAATCAGCTTGGCGTGCCAATGATGATGGCGAGCCTGCCAACACAGCCGGAAAACCAATACTAGGTCAAATACAGTCCAAAGACTTAACTAATATTCTAATTGTTGTGGTTCGTTACTTTGGCGGTGTTAAATTAGGTGTAGGTGGACTCATTACCGCATACAGAGCTGCAGCTGCTGATGCCTTAGAAAATATCAGTATTGAAAAACGCTTTGTGAAAGAAATTTATGAAGTAGCTTTTCAATACCCTCAAATGAATGAGGTAATGCGTTTAGTGAAGGATAAATCACTAGAAGTAGTGAATCAAGATTTTCAAATAGACTGCAAGCTCATTTTCGCCATTCGAAAAAGTCAAGCAGATGCCGTTGTTGCTGCTTTTAAAAAGAACCACGAACTAATCATCAAATACCAAAAAACAATCTAATGGAATTACTAAAACAACTTTGTGGAATTCATGCTCCTGCAGGAAGCGAAGCTCCTTTAACAGATTTTGTGTTGAATTATATTCAAGCAAACAAGAAAGGCTGGAAAGTGCATCCAGAAATTTTTCATGGAGATGGCTTTCAAGATTGTATCGTATTGGTATTTGGAAAACCAAAAACAGCCATTTTCGCACACTTAGACAGCATCGGATTTACTGTCAAGTACGATAACGAAATTGTGAAGATTGGCGGCCCTGTTACTAAGGATGGAATTGAGTTAATCGGAGAAGATAGTCAAGGGAAAATAGATAGCAAGATCACTGTAAAAGAGGATGAAAATAGTGCTAAAACTTTTCATTTAGTAGATCGCCCTATTGACAGAGGAACTACACTCACCTTTAAACCAAACTTTAGAGAGGGTGAAGACTTCGTTCAATGCTGTTACATGGATAACCGCTTAGGTGTTTGGAATGCTTTGCAAGTAGCTGAAACATTAGAAGATGGTATTATCTGTTTCTCTTGTTGGGAAGAGCACGGTGGTGGTTCCGTAGGTTACTTAGCCAAGTTTATTTATGAAAAATACGGAGTAAAACAAGCCCTTATCTCAGACATTACTTGGGTAACGAAAGGTGTTAAACACGGAGAAGGCGTGGCAATTTCTATGCGTGATAGCGGATTGCCAAGAAGATCTTATGTCAACAAAATTATCGGTTTAGCTAAAGAAAGTGGTATTCCTATTCAGCTAGAGGTGGAAAATGCTGGAGGTAGCGATGGGAATGCTTTGCAAAGGTCTCCCTATCCTTTTGATTGGTGTTTTATAGGCGCTCCAGAAGACAATGTGCATTCTCCAGATGAAAAAGTACATAAGAAAGATATTGAAGCCATGGTAGCACTCTACCAGTACCTCATGAAGAATCTTTAGGGCTTAATCAACCTATAAGCACCTACCGAAGCAACTGCTCCCAATGTGGTTGCCACAATATACAACCAAAGATGTGTTAGATGTCCTGCCATTACAGCGGGTGCGATAGATCGTGCTGGATTCATAGATGCGCCACAAACAGGACCAGCAAAAATAGCCTCTAAGCCAACAACAGCACCAATAGCAATAGCTGCCATTATTCCTGTTTCTTTACTACCAGAAGACACTTGTAAGATAACAAACATTAGAATAAAAGTAAGGATGAATTCAAGGATAAAAGACTGCTCCCAACTTCCAGCAGGCAAGGTGGCTCCTAACAAGTTTGATTCAGGAAAAAGCATTTTAATGGTAAAGGATGCTAAAAATGCTCCTAGTATCTGGAATAAAATATAGGGCAAAACCTCTTTTCCATTCATTCGTTTTGCTGCCCAAAAAGCAATGCTTACCGCAGGATTGATGTGAGCGCCTGAAATTTCTCCAATGGAATAGATGATAGCCATCACTACTAAGCCAAAAGTTAGCCCCACACCTAAATGAGTTACGCTTCCATAAAGCTCATTGATGACGATAGCTCCTGTTCCTGCAAAAACAAGAATAAATGTCCCTATCAGTTCTGTCCAATACTTTTTCATTAGAAATGTTTTTTTAACTGACCGATTAAATTCTCAGGAGCAGAACATGGTTTTTTTGTTTCCATATTTACAAACACTAAAGTCGCTTCAGCATCATTTAACTTTACTCCTTCTTGATTAAACACTTCAAAATCGAAATGAATACGAGCAGTTGGTAGTTCTTTAATAATAGTCTTGATTGTTAACTCATCATCATACAACGCTGGCTTGTAGTATTTAGTAGCGTAATGAAGCACAGGCATCATAACGCCTACATCTTCTAACTCTTTGTAGCTAATTCCTAAGCTTTTCATGGAATCTACCCTAGCTACCTCAAAGTAAGTAGCATAGTTTCCATAATAAACATAGCCCATCTGATCAGTTTCAGCGTAGCGAACTCTCACTTTTGTTTCGTGTGTAAACATGCAGTCAAAAATAAATAAAATAGTCTTGGAGATAATTGCACATTCTTTTTAGTTTTGAGCTATGCACTATATTATTACCTTATTGTTATTAGGATTGCTTCAAAATACAGACTATCAATTGGTAGAAATTGAATACCATAACTCTGATATTTCTACTACGAAAGTAGATAGTAGCATTTGGAACATTATTGCTCCTTATAAAAAAACATTAGATGCTGACATGAATGAGGTTTTGTGTTATGCTAAAACAGATTTAAAAAAAGGACAACCAGAAAGTTTGCTAGGTAACTGGACTGCCGATTTATGTTTGGAAGAAGCTCAAGACTTATTTCAAGACACTATTGATATGGTTCTTTTTAATAATGGAGGATTGCGTGCTAGTCTCTCTGAAGGAGATATAACCAAAAGAGACATCTATCAGCTCATGCCTTTCGAAAATGAATTGGTTGTACTGTCACTATCACTAGATGATGTAGACGATTTAATGAATTACCTTAAGTATACAGGGGGTCAGCCGTCAGCATTTTCGGAATGGTTTAAAATAGATGAGTTACCTTTTTATGTACTTACTACGGATTATCTTGCTAATGGTGGCGATAAAATGCGCTTTTTCAACAACAAGCATCAAAATGTATTAGGTGTTAAAATGCGAGATGCAATTATTCAATATTGTTTCGAAAAAGACACTATCGCAAGCCAACTAGATAATAGACACCTTTATTTTATGTCAGATGAGTAGAAGAAGGTTTATAAAACAATTTGGCGCAGGAGCAACGCTTTTAAGTTTAGCACCCCTTGAGTTATTGGCTGCTCGAGAAGAAGTGATTAAAATAAGCATCCTACACACCAATGACATTCATAGTCGTATTGAATGCTTTACTTCTGGAAGAAACAAAGGTGCAGGCGGAATGCTTCAGCTAGCCTCTGTTATTAAACAGATACGATACGAAGAAGAAAATATCCTTCTTTTGGATGCAGGAGACATCTTTCAAGGAACACCCTACTTCAATTATTATGGCGGAGAACTTGAATTTAAACTAATGAGTGAAATGGGTTTTGATGCCTCCACTTTAGGAAATCATGATTTTGACAACGGTATTGACGGTCTTGTTAAACAATTGCCACATGCCAACTTTCCGTTTTTATGCGCTAATTACGATGTAAGTAATACCGTATTGAATGGACACACACTTCCGAACAAAATATTTAATAAAAGCGGCATTAAAATTGGCGTGTTTGGATTAGGTATTGAGCTTGCTGGATTAGTTGATCCTAAACTTTATAAAGAAACACTATATATAGACCCTATTCTTGTAGCAAACGAGCAATCTAATTTGTTAAAAAATAAATTGAATTGTGATCTTGTTGTGTGCCTCTCTCACTTAGGTTATTCTTACAAGAGTAAAAAGGTGTCAGACAGGGTTTTAGCTCAAGAGACTAAAAATATCGATTTAATTATTGGAGGACACACTCACACATTCTTAAAAAAACCTAAATTAATAGAGAACAAAAATGGTGAAGAAGTGTTGATAAATCAGGTTGGTTTCGGCGCTATAAAATTAGGTAAGATTGATTTTTACTTTCAAAAATCAACACGCAAAAAAAAGTACGAAAGCGCTTCTATTGTTGTAAAAAATAACGCTAAATCTGTATAAATAAATTCCTTACAAAATTGGCTTAACCGAGTGGTCAAAAAAAACTTTATGACCTGTCAAAAAAAATTAAAAGTCAATACCAAAAAAACTTTTTTTTAAACTTTTTTGTTAACACATTTGTTGACGAAATAAGTACTAAAAATTACTAACCAAACAACACTAATTCAATGGTAGAAGAGAAAGCTTGTGTCACTGTCTGGAACAACTGTTTAGACATTGTTAAGGACAATGTGAGCCCTCAATCCTACCGAACTTGGTTTCAGCCAATTAAAGCCGTTAAACTTAAAGGTGATGTTTTAACCATTCAGGTTCCCTCTCAATTTTTCTATGAATGGCTAGAGCAGCACTACATTGATTTACTCAAGAAAACAATCAAAAAAGAATTAGGTGCTGACGGAAAATTGGAATATAGTATTGTAATGGACAATGCATTTAATGCAAAACCATACACCACTAAAGTCCCTAGTTCTGGAAAAGGAAACATTAAGAACCAACCGGTTCACATGCCAATTAATATTAACGAAACTTCTATTCGTAATCCATTCATTATTCCTGGATTAAAGAAGATTCAAGTAGACCCTCAGTTAAATCCAAACTTTTCGTTCGAGACTTTTGTTGAAGGAGAGTGTAATAGATTAGCAAGATCTGCAGGCTATGCTGTTGCGCAAAAACCAGGAGGTACATCCTTCAACCCTCTACTTATTTATGGTAACGGAGGATTGGGTAAAACACACTTAGCAAATGCAATTGGTATTGAAGTTAAAAATCTTCATTCCGATAAAACTGTTCTTTATGTTTCTGCAGATAAGTTTCAAACACAGTTTGTAGATGCAATTATGGATAACAAGAAAAATGATTTCATTCATTTTTATCAATCCATAGATGTACTTATTATTGATGATGTACAGTTCTTTGCTGGAAAGGAAAAAACACAAGATGCCTTTTTCCACATCTTTAACCATTTACACCAAAATGGGAAACAAATTATCTTAACTTCCGATAAGGCCCCTGTTGATATGCAGGGGGTGGAGCAAAGATTGCTTTCTCGATTCAAGTGGGGGCTATCTGCCGATTTGCAATCGCCTGACCTAGAAACAAGAATTGCTATTCTTAAAAAGAAATTATACAACGATGGTATTGAAATGCCATATGAAGTTATCGAATACA
>PAYR01000039.1 GCA_002715345.1 Flavobacteriales bacterium
ATCAACTTCTTCTTCAGCAATCCTTCTATCGTAAGCAGCCTCAACTTCTGCCTCTGCCTTTGCTATATTCTCATCCCAATGCTCCTCTAGGTCATCAGAATCATATCCGAACTCTTTTACAGCGGCATCGAAGTCCTCATATCCTGCCGCATGGATTGTTTCAGGATCGATTTCTTCTTCCTCTTGGAGAGGAATCTCTTCTTTCTGGACAACTCTCTTTTCCCTCTGCTCGAAATACTTTGAAACATCTTGCTGCACGCCACAATATGGACAATTAGCTAGTAAATCAGGTATTGATTCTCCACAACTTTCACAATCATGGAATTGTTTCCTTGCTTTCTTGAGATTGAATGAGCACCAATGACAGCGGTCTTCACCACCTTTCAATTCTCCATCACAGGCGGGACAATAATCGAAAATATCTCTTTCAACTTCTTCTTCTACTTCACGTGTTAGTATTAAAGCTGCAATTAGTATGGCAATTAAAATCACGCATATGACTGCAATCATGGCTGCGGTTTGGAAAGTCATACTACCTGCTTCATCTGCAACATTACTACTAGATTCTTTGGAATCCCAATTCCAAGACTGGACATCACCTACTGCTAAATCATCTGGAATCAAATTGATATTAGTATAGGGAGCAGATGCTGTAAACGTACACTCTAAGGTGACTATTTGCCCGAATGTTGATACTTCCACATTTATGTTACCGAACTCTTCACCAATCTCATTCTCACAAGAGTAATTTACATTTCCAGTTTCTTGTGAAGAGAGTTTAATAGAAACTGTATAATCTTCCCCTGCAATCAATGGGAATTCAGCGGGTTCTGAGTCAGAATCAACCAACTCCATTGATGTCATTGACCAAGTCAGTCGCAGTTGAGCCTTTACATCTACACTTCCATTTGCATAGGAATTTTGGGACAATGCATCATAAGAAGAGGGAGTAGGACGCCACTCGGCTTCAAACTCCGCTTTGTGTGCACCACTTTCTGTGGGCAGAGTTTTTTGCCAAAGATAATTACTCCCTGGTCCTATTGAGATAATCGGTTGTGAGTTTTCATCTACAGTTTGTCCTTCCCATGTGTAAATCAATTTACCTTGGACCTCTATATCCCCGTTATTTGTAATGGAAACGGTCCATTCAACATTTGTGCCACTATTCACTTTGCTATTAGAGGGTATAGCATTTGGGTCGAGTGAGACATCTGGAATTTGGTATTTATTGAAATAGGCACTAATCCTGTCATTATCGATTCTTTCTTGGAGAAAATTAGCAGTACCGTAGGGGTCGATTGCGACTGTTATTTCGTGATTTCCAGGAGATAAAGTTGAAATGAATTCATACAATAAATCATGCGACCAAGATTGTTGTGCATTTGACCCTCCACTAATATTTACATTAAATGGGGGTATTACAATATTATTTCCATCGTCGTCTTCGATTTCAAACCTCATTGGAACCTCTGAAACTCCACTACCACCAATCCTTGCTAGTGTCCCAGAAATCGTCCAGGGTCCTTGTAAGCTATTTTCGCTCACCGCTACAGAAAGTTCACCCAGATGGTATATGTCCATCCTTTCCTCAACCAATAATGATGAAGAAAACACATTGTCTTCGTCTGCCTCTATTATTGCATCATCAAGGTCCAGAGTTACAGTAAATTCATGGGTTCCCGCTGATGGAGCGGTCATTGTATGATTTACCCAAACACTTTCGCCTGCAATGATTGATGGGACATCAAGAATTTCACTATCTTCTCCTAAATCGATTTGTAATCTGCTTTCAGCAGCATCTTGTGATCCTGTGTTAGAAACCTCGGTTGATACCAAAACGGAATCTCCGGATTTAAGCTCAGTAGGACTTGTTTCAATTTTTGTCGCTTCCAAGTCAGGTAGTCCTGTTACGAAAATTTCTTTGTAGAAACTTTGCTCTCCAGCGCTGTTGTAGTCAAAGGTTATCCAGACTTTATGGTCTCCTTCGGTTAATCCAGATTTAATGAAAGAAACGTCCACAGGAGATTGTGCAGGAACATCAACTGTAGATTGCAGTAATCTCTGAGACGGAGATATTGCATTCCAATAGAATGCATATTCGACATCTTCAGCTTCGAAATTATTTGAATTATATAATGTTAATATTATCGTAGCCGATCCACCCTCGACAGGACTTGAGGGAGATATTGCAACGGTCGATTCTGAGGCTTGAACACCACCGCTATCTTCTGCTCCAACAGACATAGGCATGGTAGAGAACATCATCATCGCAAGGACCAGAGTGGCTACGATATGCTTTCCCATGAATGAGAGAGGTAAGGTGTAGCACTTGAACCAACCGACTCCTAGAATACTCTTGGATGGCTATTTCTGGGTAACAACACACCCCGAAGGGGGGTGTTGCAATGCGAGCATTGAAGGGCGGAGGGCTCTGTCATGTGTTTGATGAGACGGTTCATCACGGTTCTGTTGGTCGTAGTCGTCATGACTATGGGGCAAAGTAGTGAAGTGTTTTTATCAGACTCTAGGCAAGTAAAATCCTCTGAAAGTCAATTATCGATTACTTTCCTAAACGGACCAACAGAGAATCAAGATGTGAAAGGATTGTACACCCTGAGTTTCTCATTAAGCGGAACCGGAACTATCACTAGCATGGAGATAGAAATTTCAAATGACGATACAAATTGGCTATCCGTGGCAAATCTAACATCAACGCCTTGGCTAAAACATGTTGATACTACTACTTATGACAACGGTTCTTGGAAATTTAGAGCAAGAGCATGGGATTCCACCGCTCAAAACTTCACAACATGGTTTCCCAGTGGGGAATTTAATATTGTAAATCAAGTGCCAGTTATCACATCTTTTACCTTAGCTAATTCCGGAGTAGGTAGTGGCAACTCCGCTCTTGATAGAGCATGGTACTCTATTGCTGCAAATGGCACTCTTGAATTTGATTGGACTGCTACTGATGATGATATTACACACGCTAGTTTAGCTAATGTCCCAGGCCCTGGAAGCCCGAGTGATGATGGCCCAGGCACAATTGCATATGGTTGGGATTGGAGCACTGGTTTGATTGACGAAGGAACCTACAATCCAAGACTAACCGTTTGGGATGATTCAGGACTTTCTGCGAGTAAAACCATGTTTATTGGAATAGACAGAACGGCACCTACTATGGTTGCGCCCACCATAGGAAACGGTGGAGAATGGAGTGATTCGGCAACAGTAATAATCTCAGGATTAGATTCTGCTACCGATGACGGTAGCGGGTCTGGTTTGGACTATGTACAGATAAAACAAGACAGTGTTTGGAGTAATATTTCTGGCTTTACTACAACATTAACATTTGAGGAAGGTGAGCACGAAATTATGATGCGAGCCATTGATCGTGTAGGCAACATTGGAACAGTAATAACAGTCGAAATTAAAGTCGATATTACCGAACCTGAGGGCATTTCTTGGTCTGTTGATGAAATGAGTACAAGTCAAATTGGACCGATAAATATCTCTTATTCAGCTCAAGACCTAGGCTCGGGTATAGATCTTGCAAATCCCAAAATACAATATGGATTTGACATGAACGGCGTAGGAGCAATACCCGACCAATCAGGCCGTTGGATAGACATCGGAGTTAGTGGCCTTGATGGTACGGTGAGCTTAGCATCATGGGCAACAAAGTCTAAACAATATCTCATGCTAAGAGCAATTGTAAACGACAATGCTGGAAACGAGTTGGTTTCAATTCCAACCGCTTTCCAAATTTTGCCGGGAATTGACCTCTCGTGGAATGTCTCAGAAACAGGTGTAGACAGATTGGTTGCAAGACCTGGTGATACAAATGGAAAAATCGAAGTAACAAGTTTGCTAGAAGTAAATCAAGCATACGGAGGAGAGGTTACTGTTTATCTTCAATCTGCCCCAGCAGATCGCGATTCTGGCGTAGATTGGACAACTGTACAAACAATAGTCGTTGAGAGTGGAAATTTATCAAATGAATGTCTGTGTGAAACTATTGTTTGGAACTATGTCGTTCCAAATACTGGACAGTGGGATCTAAGATTAGTGATTGATCCCAGTAACGGAATTGATGAGCGCGATGAAACCAATAATTATCACTACATGATGGTAACAGGAGCATCCGTTTCTGGTGTTGGAGTCGTTACATCTTTCGCGCCGGGAATTATCCTGTTATTAGCCACTGGTTTCGCCATAGCTTGGTACCAAAATAGAAGGATTACTCCTCCTCCCAGTTGACATTCTCGTCCTCTGATAATTCCATAACTTCGTTTACTTCATCCTCATTTTCAGGATCAACTTGAGTCGCTTTGAGTCGACGGTTTCTACGGTTTGCAACCTCTGCAAGACCTGGCACTAATCCAGAAAAATCACTTGGTTCTGAATCGCTCTTTTTTACTTCAATGTAGTCGATTGAGCGAGTTTCTAATCTCATTCTCTTGCGCTCTCTCTCAAGGAATTTCAGTACAGTTCCGTGCTCGCTCCCACTAGCGAGCATTTCGATTGCTTGCCTTGCACTTGAAAGTCCATAGCCTTCGCCTACTAAGACTACTGTTGATTTGTAAATCGAAATTTCGGCTCCTGTGTGTTGTTCAATCATCCTGCGTATTTTACCTTCAGATCCGATTATTCTAGCTCTGATTCTACGCTGTTGGTTTGAACGCTTACCAACATGATCTCTTAAATCAACCATTTCAAAAAACCAATCATCGCGGAGTAATTGGATTGCGCGCCCTGGAGCCATTCCACGTCCCACTGCCTTGATTACATCTGGTAGTTTTAGTGCTTTTACAGGGTCATAGTCCCCAGCCTCCGGCCAAATAACATCAATCTCACCAGTATTGGAATCTATCTGCAGACTTTTGCAACCTGCAGCTTCTTCAAGTTCCCGTCTGGTAGCACCTTTTGCACCAATAATGACCGCTATGCGATCTTTTGGGACTCTTGGTAGCGATTGACGCATGATTTAGGCGTAAAGCCTACCCTTCTTCAATCCATGTGTAGGACCTATTCTTCCTCTTTTATATCGATGTGGGATAAATCCATTTCCAACACATCATACATGGCTTCTGCTAATTCTATATTCAAATTATTTTTATTCGCCCATTCCACTAATCTAGTTACATCTCTAACCAAGAATTCTTGACTCTTGGGGTGAGATTGAACCACAGCCTGCCCAACATCGATTACCACTGGCTTGTCACCGTGCCACATAATATTGTAAGGCGAGAAGTCACCGTGGACCATATTTGCCTTCTGCCATGTAACCGCAAGAAATTCTAACAACTCTTCATAAACTGATTTTGGGTCTGGGACTTCTACATCCCTCAACCTTGGAGATGGGGCTTTTGACGTCCCAAGATATTCCATTACCAGCACATTCTTGTGAGTCCCCAACGGCATCGGGACTGCTAAACCCCATTTTTTAAGCCGTGACAGGTTTCTAAATTCTTTCCTAACCCATATGTCTACAAGGTCACGATGTCTTCTTCTAAGACCTCCAAATCGAGGATCTCCTTCGATATATTGAACCAAATTTTTGAAGACTGCATTTGAAGTATGGAAAATCTTTACTGCGATTGGCCCATTTTCTCCTGTGCCATGGAAAACATGAGCTTCTTTTCCTCTCGCAATAGGGAAATCCAATGTATCGATAATTCCTGATTTCATCAATTTATACAGACTCATAAGAGTCAAACGGTCAAAGACAGCATCGAATACACGCCTATCTACCCACTCGAATGGTCCATCCCCTAAGACTCCTGAAATCCCTTCTTCGATTTCTGTGAACATTCGCTTGTACTTTTTTTCGGACATCCAACCTGTGCCCTTAGATGATTCTAGACTCTTTATGAATTCTGTAGATTCTTTATCCATGAATTGCTGGTCAGGATTACTTTTCTTACGCTTACGATTATTTCTGCGCTGCTTTGTATCCTTTGTTAGTTCGTCATCCCAATCAGTTTGACGTCCCATCGTTTGGCCTCCTAAATTGGTAAAGCCAACATAGATTGTAAAATGTGATTTCAACCAAAGAGATCGTTGATCTCATCGTCGTCATCATCATCAGTTTCCTCTACTGCTTCTTCTGGTAAGTCCACTTCTTCATTTGACGATGCAAATAGTCCATCTTCATCATCAAAGTCATCGACTTGGGTGTTCATTCCGAATACATCAACATCTGAAGGGAGAACTCCCTTGCGAGAAAGATACATTGCTTGAGTTTTTGTGTAACGATGCTTTACATCTGCTTTTGAATCTTGGAAATCCCATGGCCAGACAATGATTAGATCTCCTTCACGAACCCACTGACGGCGGCGCATTTTTCCCGGAATTCTTGCCATCCGAGTCTCGCCATCTGCACACAGTACGGTAACTCTTCTACCACCTAAGATCTGTTCTGCAATTGCGAACATTTCGTTCACCTTCACATTTGGCATCTTTACACGAATCTTAGAGGATTCACCCTCTGCATTGTCCATAAGACGAGCTAGTTCTTCCTCGTCGACTTTCTCTTCGCGCCTACGGCCCATAGATTGAGCGAGAAGCCCTTCCTACTTGAAGGCTGATACTATATTCAAGCCAAGTTTAGACTCTCTGCTGCTCGGTAACACATTCTGATTAGTGTGTCTCCTGATAACCCTAGCAACACCGTTGCAACTAGACAGATCCAAATTGCCATACGAATTGATGCACCATACGGCAATGGCTTGCGGCGACCTTCCTCAGGAACATCTAGGAACATTACAACTCCTATTCTTAGGTAATAAAATACTGAAATTGCGCTGTTGATGAACATAGCCAGTGCAAGCCACCAGACCCAATGAATATCTGAAAAAGATACAGATTCAGTAGTAACCCATAACTCACCAACGCTATTAGAGACGATACCAGCAACTACCAAGAATTTTGACACGAAACCAGCTAGAGGTGGTACACCTGCAAGTGCTAACATGAAGATGAACATCGCAGTTCCTATCAAAGGATCTCTTCTCGCCAAACCTGATAGAGCAGAGAGTCTGCTTGCTCCGCCTTCCATTTCAAGTAGGCCCAATACAAGGAATGCTCCCAGTTTGAATGCTACAAGAACAAATAGATGGAACAAAACCGCAGCGACGATAGCTTCTGCATAATCACTTGGTGCCTCTACTTCACCCCACTTCCAAGCACCAACCGCTGTTAACGCTGCAAGCATGTATCCTGCATGTGCTACTGAGGAATATGCTAGCATTCTCTTGGGATTAGTTGAACCAAGAGCTGCAACATTGCCCCATGTCATCGTAATTACAGATAATGTCCCAAGCGCATACAGCCAAATTGCACTTTCTTGTGCACCTGATTCTGGTAGTGCTATTATCAATAACACCCTGATCAAACCAATCATTCCCATCGCTTTGGATGCGGTTGCCAACACGCCTGCTACAGGCGAGTTAGCACCAGCGTAAGCATCAGGAGCAGCGAAGTGGAATGGGGCGGCACTCACCTTGAAACCAAATCCTACCAGAACCAGGCCAAGAGCGATTGTACCTAGAATACTACTATCCACCCAATTTGCTGCTATCTCAGTTAGCTGGAGTGTACCAAATTCCAAGTAAAGTAGTGATAGACCGTATAGACCGACTCCACTAGCTACAGAACCTACAATGAAGTACTTGACGCCCGATTCTGCACCAGATTTTGTTTCCTTGTGGAAGCCGACTAGTACGTAGGTCGCAAGGCTAGCCAATTCTAACCCAACAAACAATACAAACAAATCCTGTGCAAGCGCAACTATGCACATACCAATGGCAGTAGTGAGCATCAGGATGTAGAAGTCTGCCTGACGACGATTGTCATACATCTCCTCGAGACTCTTTTTGCCATGGAAGGTGTGTGCTGGAATTCTATCAAGGCTTGCCATTGAGGCTAAGAGAACCGCAGCAAGGAATAGAATCTCAAAGAATCTTGAGAAATTGTCCATTTTTATTATGATAATTCCACCGCTTACAACAGTTGTAGTATCCATTTTTCCATCGATTGACTCTATTACCATCATTCCAAGGGCTGTGAATAGAGTTGCTGTTGCGAGCATACCTGGTAAAGCTGGTGAGCCTGTTGCTTTGACCCTCTTACCACCGAAAAACCACGGAACATGTGTTTTAGTTAGTGGTATTCTAAATTTCGAATTTCCAAGATTTGGAATTATGAATAACAACAAGAGACCGATAATCAAAATCGCTTCTGGTGCAAATGCTTGCCAAAAATCCGTGCTAAATACCTCAACACAGTTCATTCCTGGTCCGTCACATGCTGCTGGCAACATTCAGATACCTCCTGCTTTGAAAACGCCCTCAAAGAAGGCGACGGTCCAATCATCCATCATTCCTAAAGCAATGAATGGTAATATTCCAAATATCACCGTGAATATAGCCAAGATAATCATTCCAATATTTTCAGACAATGTGATGTCTGGAGGAGTTTCTCCATGTAGTGACTCTGGGGGCTGGCCCTCATCACCACCTTCGAAAATTGTTCTTTGCATAGACCAGAGATAATACGCCGCAGTAATTGCTAAAACTGCACCCGGTAACAAAATCCACCAACCATATTCTGGCCAGAATGCGATCATTACCATCAGTTCTGCCACGAAACCTGCTAACAATGGCAAACCTAGGCTAGCCATCCATGCAAACATCATGTAAACCGCAAGGTATGGAGACCATTTTGCCATTCCTCTCATAGCTCCAATTTCCATAGAATGGTAATGGTGTTTGAATGCTCCACAAACTGCGAATAACATAGGAGAAATAATTCCGTGTGCAAACATCATGAATAGTGCTGCAGCATAACCTATCGGTTGCATACTAGCAATACCTAGCAAAATTACCCCCATGTGCGAAACCGATGAATATGCAACCATCTTTTTGAGGTTAGTTTGTCCCAAACAAACTATTGCACCCCATACGAGAGAAATTAATCCAATCGCCATAATCACGTCTTGATAATATATGACAGCATCTGGGAAAATCGCAATAGGTATTCTTAGCATTCCATATGCGCCCATTTTTAGCATAACGCCTGCAAGCAGCATAGAGCCACCAGTAGGTGCTTGTACGTGAGCATCTGGAAGCCATGTATGGAATGGAACTGCAGGCAACTTGACAAGGAATCCAATCATCAGCATAGCAAAGAGAATATTTTGCATGTCTTTTCCTAAGAATACTTTGTCACCTTCATTGTAAAATGCTGCATTTGCGAATAGTTCCTTCATGTCAAAGGTTCGGTTAGTTACTGTACCATAACCCGGACCACTCCCCTCTGGTTGAAGGAAGTAAAGCGTTATCAATCCTAATAGCATAATTACTGAGGCACAGAATGTGTAAATGAAGAATTTTTGTGCGGCATATCTACGATCTTTTCCTCCCCATTTTAGAATCAGGAAAAACATTGGAATTAGCGTTAATTCCCAAAATACATAGAACAAAAACAAGTCCAATGCAACGAAAACACCGATTAAGGCTCCTCCCATCATCAAAAGTAACGGGTGGTAGGTCGCTCCGTCTTTTTCATTCCAAGTTGTAATAATTGTAATGGGGACTAAGAAGGTAGTTAGCCATACCATAGGGAAGGAGAGACCATCCATTCCTACATGCCAGGACACTCCAATAGTCTCTATCCAAACATACTCTTTTTCGAGTTCATACTGATTGTATGATAAATTCTCCCAGTTTACCAAAATCAACCAATCAAAGAAAAGAGCGGTCGAGATTCCCAATGGTATCAACGATGCGCAAAGAGTGAACAAACGAATTGGGCCTGCGATTACTTGCTTCCTTGCCCGTGTTTCTTGGCTAGCAAACGCAAGAAGTATACAACTAACCAATATCGGGAATCCAACCAGTGGGAGACTTATCCAATCCACTGAGTCGTTTGAATCACTCAAAGATGGGAAAAATGCCATTAGTCCTGCGACAATTATCAACAGACCGCCCACTAACATGAACTCCTTGTTCTTAATGTCCAATGCTTGACTAGTTGCCAATCAAGTCACCCCCCATAATAGCAAGAAGATAACCAGTGTTCCTAACGCTGTCATCATGATGTAGTCTCTCGCACTACCGGTTGTTAATGCCCGTAATCTGCGAGATGCTTCTTGACTAGTAGACTCAATTGTTTTGATGAAACCATCAATAAATTTGGAATCAAATATTGCGGATAGATTTGCGAATCCAACCACTATTTTCATAATTGCAGCATCATAAATTTCATCGAAGTGTAATCTTTTATGCAAGGAGTCGGCAAGACTTGAATTTGCCCAGGCAGTGTTATCAAATTTAGATTTATTATTCACTCGAGCTGATAGATTAATGGCCCATTGCATCCAAGGTTTTGCTTTTTGGCCCTCATCTAAAGAACCGCCATACAGAGCCATAGCAAAAGTCGGTCCTATGACTAATGAAAGGCCAATCGCTACATATGTAAGTATCAGCAAAAATAGATCAGGGTTTAGGAAAACATGCGACATCTCATAACCAATTCCATCAAAGAAGCTGGTGTAATGGCCAGACTCAAAGTCACCCAGCCAATGTCCAGCATGCATTCCTGCAAACACTATCGCTCCCAATGTCATGAATGTTAAAACAACCAGAGGAATAGGTATCCATGGGGTTTGTTCGTGCACATGCTCTGCAACTTCTGTCTTTGGCTTTCCTGCAAATGTCATAAACCACATTCGAGACATGTAGAAACCTGTCATTCCTGCACCGATTAAGATAAGTGTAGCAGGAAGGAAAAATATTGGTTCTTTCAACGCTACTTTCCACGCACTTGCTATGATTCCTTCTTTAGACCAGAATCCGCCGATTAACGGAATTCCAATGATGGACATACTGCCAACAAACATCGCTGTTGCAGTAATTGGCAATCTACTCGCCAGTCCTCCCATGTTCTCCATCGACTGTGCATCGAAATGGTCGTCGTGGTGGTCGTCGTGGTGGTCGTCATGGTGATCACCGTCATGGTCATCATGGCCGTGATGCGCTACCTCGTGGTGAGCGTGGTGAATTTCATGTATTACAGAACCTGAAGCCATAAACAGCATACCTTTTGCCATTGCGTGATTGAAAAGATGGAATAAAGACGCTCCCATTGCAAATGCCGCTATATCATCATACCCGTTGTTTGCAAGCCACAATGCAGAACCTAAACCAGTGAAGATATATGCTAACTGGCTCATTGTTGAATATGCTAGAACCTTCTTCAAATCCATTTGCACAAATGCGATTAATGCTGCCATAACTGCGGTTATTCCGCCGATTATCGCAATTACGATTGCAAGTGTTGAAAGCGCCCCTATTTCCGCTTCCATAAAGAATGGGAACATTCTTGCGACAATGTACAATCCTGCATTTACCATGGTTGCTGCGTGTATTAATGCAGACACAGGTGTTGGCCCTTCCATTGCATCGGGTAACCAAACATGCAGTGGGAATTGAGCAGATTTACCGACAGCACCAATGAACATCATACCGAGGGCTATCTGCAACTCACCTTGGTCAACCCTGGCAATGTTTTCGGGATCGAAAACGTAAGCATAATCAAGATGTCCATCAAACATGTTCCAAAGCATAACCAGTCCAATCACTAGGAACACGTCTCCAACGCGTGTTGTCAAGAATGCCTTCTTTGCTGCATAAGCAGCGCTTGGTCTTTCATAGTAAAATCCGATTAGGAGATAAGAACAAAGTCCCATTAATTCCCAAAATATGAATAACCAAAGGAAGGAATCAGCGAGGACCATTCCTAGCATACCGCTACAGAAAAGCACGAATTCAGCATAGAAACGGTGATTTCTATTATCATTAATTGAATCTGTATTCATGTAACCGATCGAAAATATGTTGATTAAGAAACAAAGGAATGCTGCAACGAATAATAGCATCACAGTTAGATGATCTATGTAAATACCAAATCCGAATACTTTAGTTGTAATTTCGCCACTAGATTCCCACCATGATGATTCAAACCATGTGAATACATCCGCAGCACCAACTTTATTCATATGTTCCTTAATCACCAACAAGGCCATAATTAAACTAGCACCCATAACAGTTAGAGCAATTATCCCTCCTTCCTTGACATTCTTTACCCATGTCGGAGTTCCATTGAATATCCTACCAAGGAACAAGATTACTGGGAAAGCCAAAAATGGGAATAGGGGAATCAGTATGGCATAATCGATGATTTCACTTCCACTCATGACTACACCTCAATTTCTCAGAAGATTTACCTCATCTAGAGATATAGTTTCATGCTGCCCATACATCGATAGGAAAATTGCTAGTCCAATGGCGACTTCTGCTGCTGCAATTGCGATTGCGAATACAGCGTAAACCCAGCCTGTAACATCCCCCCAATGTGTTGCTGCTGCAACGAATTGAAGGTTGACTGCGTTTAACATCAGTTCAATACACATCAGGACTACAATTGCATTCTTTCTACTAAATGCACCCCACAAACCGATGATGAAAAGTATGGCTGCTAATCCAGAAACCCATGCTGGATCAATCATTTCTTTTCACCTCCAGTTAATTCCCATTCAAGATTGACCAATCTCTCGTCACGAACAAGATATGCGGCTCCAACCATTGCCATCGCCATTAAGAATCCTAGACCGAGCAATGGTAGTGCCCAATCATCAAATAACGCAGATGATAGGTCACTAGTTGTGAGTTCCTCATCAGATGAACCTTCCCAGACTATGTCTGCAGATACTGCTGTAATTATCACGGCTCCTAGGAAAACTAAGCCAACTCTTGCCAGAATGGATAACAATCTCATTCGAAATCCTCCTCAAGAATTTGTCTTCTAGTTAGCATGATCCCAAACAGAACCACCAACATGACGCTAGCAAGGTAAACTAGAATTTGAATTACTGCAAGAAATTCTGCTCCCATCAAAATGAATATTCCTGCTACCCCCATGAAACAGAATATCAAACACATCATTGAATGTGCAACTCTTTGCATGTAGACAAGGCCAAGTGCACCACCGATTACAATCGTACTCATTAGAAAAAACATACCAACTTCAAGGTACATTGCCAAGTCCATTATCTCAAGCCTCCCCGGCTGCTTTAGCGGCCTTAGCGGCTTTCTTGGCTCTCTTGTCCCTCTCTTTACTCGCCCTCTTTGCTAATTCGGCATCAACTGCTTCTTGATGGTCGCCGATTAGAACTCTGGTTCTACTCGCATCCATCCAAAGATCTTGGCGAGTGAATCCAGACATCCCATCGTACTCGTTTGTCATGAAGAATGAAGTGAAGTTACAAGCTTCCATGCAAAGTCCACAGAACATACATCGGCCTAAATCAATTCTTCCAGATACAATTTGGTCGTCCGCTGGATAAAGTGTTTCAAGAGGTACATGATCAACCTCGCCAGTATCATTCCACCGCATACGAGCGCTGTCTCCTGTCAGATCCAAAACTTCACCAAATCGCCATTCATCTGGGGCATCAGTGTGGGCTGTCGCCAGATTAAATTCACCAATATTTTCGAGAACTTCTGGTTTCTCAACAGCCGCAAATTTACCAACCTCTAGCTCAGCACCATATCCTTCCCATTCTCCTTCAGCGCTGTCTAAAACATCGACGCGAAGTTCGGTTGTCATATGTAAACAAGAATTCGGGCATATGTTGACACACATCTTACATGCAGTACATGTTTCCCAAATTATCCCGATACGCCCATTGTAGTTTCCTGGAACGAATAGCCATGGCTCAATCTCTTCGATACGCTCGTACGGATAATTGACTGTTTGAGGTTTCCAAATCGTCGGAGTTAAATCGGTTCCCGATCTATCCGGGGTGTAATGATGGGCGGTAATGTCGTTCAGGTGCTTGGTTTTTTCAGCACGGACTATAGCTCCATCATCGATAAACTCAGGATGCGTTGTATTGTGATAACCACTGGAGAATCTCTTTCCTATGAATTCATAGGTTCTCAAAACTGTTAGTCCTGTTATCTTAAAAGGGTACCAAAATAGGTTTCTAAAATTTGGTTTGCCATGTGGATGCGATGCCATGTTATCACCTCACTCCTGTCCTGCAGTATGCGTTCCCGCAGGAGTCATCGTTCGAATATGGTATATTCTTTCCTCATTCTCTTCGATGTTCTCATCTTTCATTAAAATCACGAATACTAATGTCCAAAACATTGTAGTTAGGATGGGCAATCCCCATGGAATTGTGAACTCTAAAATTGTAAGATCCCAAGACCACCCTCCAGCAACTGTATCGGATAGTGTGCTAGCATCGAAGAAGTACAATCGGTAAATCACGGATAACACAACTTGGATTACCGCCAATGGGAGCAGCATTCGCCAACCGAATTCTAAAATTTGATCGGTTCTAATTCTTGGCAAGGCAGTTCTAGCCCACACGAATACTACTGTGAATATGAACCATGCCTTCAACAATGTCCAAGCTATTCCTGGAATCGCTAGGTATGCATCCCCTAAGTAGGGTATGGAGCCTATAGTTCCAGCAAACGGTGCATGCCAACCTCCCATGAAGAAGTGGGCGAATAGAATACTTGCTGCATAAACTCGCATGTATTCAGCAGCAAATAGTAATCCAAACCTCATACCTCCATATTCAGTCCACCAACCTTCAACAAGTTCAGCCTCCGCCTCAGGCATATCGAAAGGAATTCTCTCAACCTCAGCGATCATACTAACCAGGAAGAGCACGCCTCCAAGCGGCATCAAGAAAAACAACCATGTGCCTGATGAATGTTGAAAGTGAACAATCTCGAGGAAATTAAACGACCCGGCCATTATGCAAACACCGAGTATAGACAGCAGAAGCGGAATTTCGTAAGCAGTAAGTTGGGCAGCGCTTCTGATTCCTCCTAGTAAAGTATACTTATTGTTGGAAGACCAACCTGCAAAGAATACACCAAGGGGAGCAATTCCAAATATTGCAAATGCAAACAGAACGGATAGTTCAGGATTTGCGCCATAGATTCCGCTGGATAGGGGAATCATACCTAGAATCATAATCGTGGAGGAGATAACGAGGAAAGGAGCCAACTCGAATATGACTTTATCAGCTCTCGATGGAACCATGTGTTCTTTGGTTAGGAATTTCATTCCATCTGCAATGTTTTGGAAAAATCCGGGAAATATTGTGACTCCATACCACGAACGATTTCCAACTCTGTTGACCATTTCTTGTTTGTGACCTTTGTTGCCTGCAATCTTGTTCAACCATTTATTGACCGCACCAACTGGTTTACCTAAGCCATATGGAATCATATTCCACCATTCACCAGCAGTAACTCCATTTTCTCCTACCCATAAGGAGCGAAGGGCGGTAGTAGCGCCTCTGCGATCATTTACACGAGCGTAGAATTTTCTTTCAATCCACAAAATCATGAACATCGAAAGTAAAATTCCTCCGAATGTTGTCAAACATGTAACTAATGTGTAAACAAAGAATGCTATGTCGTTGGAGGATGACTCTAGGAATGTACCTTCAAAAATCGAAGAGAACAATTCTCTAGTTTGATGGTAAATGAAATCGTGAAGCCCTAACCAGTCATCCATGAAAATCACCTCAACGATCTGTCTCCCCGATACATGGATCGAAACTTCCCATTATGGCAGGAATGTCTGCTACCTTATATCCAATCATTGTCTTAGCAACATACGGAATAGTGATGAACATCGGAGAGCGAATTGAAACTCTGTAAGGGTTCTTTCCCCTTGAATCCCCTCCCCCTTGAAGATAGAAATTAGAAACTCCTCTAGTGCATTCGTAGGTGCTGAACCCGGTTGATCCTTCAGGAGCACGGGTTGGAGCCTTTGTTATGATCATCTCATCGCCGGGTTGGTAGTGGGTATTTGCACCGCCTGGAATCTTTTCTATTGCATCCAATAACATTCGACAAGATTGGCGCATTTCTTCCATTCTAACGCGATAACGGTCGTAACAATCTGCGCCTTTTATGCTGGTTGGTTTTTCAACTGCTGGCTCCCAATCTACTTCATCGTAAACAGAATAAGGATTGGTCCATCTGGCATCAGCATTTACACCAGCAGCGCGAATGTTCGGACCGGTTACGCCTGCATCGATCTGATCTTCGGCTGTTGCATAACCGACACCTTGCAATCGTACAAGCCAAATTGTTGACTCGTCGAGAAGCATTTCATATTCATTAATCCTATTTTCGAATAATCTGACTTTTGCCTTTAGCCTGTTTGCCCAACCGATTGGAATGTCTCTTTTGACTCCTCCAACTCTTGGATAATTGTAATGCATTCGAGAACCCCCGAGTTCTTGCAGTAAATCGAGAAACATTTCTCTATCACGAAGGCACCATGTCATCAAAGTTAAATTTCCAATATCTGGACCAAATGCTCCAAGCCACATTAAATGGCTTGCAAGTCTTTGAACTTCAGCCGCCATCAGCCTGATGTATTCTGCTCTCTCGGGAACTTCTGCTTCAAGCAGGTCCTCTGCTGCCATGATGTAAGAATGAGCCCAAGTCATTGCGCTGACATAGCATAACCTGTCACAATACGGAGTTATTTGGGTGAAATCTCTAGCCTCGCAGATTTTTTCCACACCCCTATGGATATATCCGAGTTCTGCTTCTGTATCGGTTACAGTCTCTCCGTCGACTTTTACACGAAGTGTCCACAATCCATGCGTCATTGGATGTTGAGGGCCCATAGTAATCCACATCTCTGCCATGATTACACCTCACTTTACGCGACCCTCGTCTACAGGCTTTCTGCCAAACCCTTGTGGGTCGTCATACATTTCATTGAAGTCGTGATAGCGAATCTTGTGTTGTCGCTGGAGAGGATGAAAACCTACGGGAGAATCGTGTGGATTGAGTACTCGATGCATATTTTCATGACCCTCGAAATCAATTCCAACTAAGTCCCATGTTTCCTTTTCATTCCAATCAGCTCCAACCCATAAATCTTGGATTGAAGGAACTGAAGGTGCATCTCCTGCGGGTAAGTCAATAAAAATCTCAAACTCTACCGGAATATCGTCGCCTTTGAGTTCCTCGCCCTTGTGCACTGTCATCGTGTGTGCCTCGACATTGTGGATTGGCCAACGGTTCATGTGGTATGCAACCTCCCACCCTTTCTCACTTCCCCCTTCTGGGTAATGTGTACCTGAAACCATAGCACAGTGATTAACACCACATTCGTATTTGAGGTGCTTAGCTACTGCCCGCCATTGAGTGCCTGAACATCTTATCCTAACAAAGTCATATTTTTTGCCTGCAGAATGAGATGCTACTTCAGCCACTACACCAGCCTCCCCAAACCTTGAGGAAACGCTTTCTGCTGCTATTTTTGCAGCGGAAGAATTCTGTTCCTTGGTTACTGTTGTACCCATTTCAGTCATCTCCTACAATAATTGGCTTGTCGCCTTTGCGGCCGGTTGAAGGAGCGCCTCCTATTCTGATTATTTTCTCTCGAAGTTTGCCAAATCCGTCGATTAATGCTTCTGGGCGAGGTGGGCACCCTGGAATATAAACATCGACCGGAATTACAGTGTCAACGCCCTCGAGAATATTGTAAGACTGATAATATGGTCCTCCAGAAATGGCACACTCGCCCATTGCAATGCAATATTTTGGTTCAGGCATCTGCTCCCACAAGCGAACTATAGGATCTGCGAATTTCTTTGAAATCGGACCGTTTACAAGTAAAACATCAGACTGGCGTGGGCTTGAACGGAAGAGAACTCCGAAGCGGTCTCCGTCGAATCTGGGCGTCGCAGATGCTGCCATTTCAATAGCACAGCATTTGATTCCAAGGTGTAATGTAAAGAGAGACTTGCGCCCCGCCCAATTGAAGAATCTACCAGCAAGAACACTCAACAGTTGTTTTATTTTTGTAGCCTTGAGTGCCTCATCGGTTACATCTCCAACCACTTCAATGAGGGTCCTACTGTTGAAGGTGGTGTAATTCTCTCCGGTTTCACTCATGATATCACCTCAGATGTAAATTCGTCCTCGCTTTCGAAATACATGCCAAACACCTAGTGTCATTGTCATAAAAAATATGCTTAGGATGATCATTTCTGTGCCTACTACATCGATTGGGTCTGCTGATGAGGTACCTGTTGCATCCATTGCAAGTAAACCGCCCAATGCCATGAACATGAAAGCGACATCAAAAACAAGGAAGATAATCGCATACCAGTAATA
>PAYR01000040.1 GCA_002715345.1 Flavobacteriales bacterium
ACATAACCAGTTGAAGGCCCCCAACTCCCACACCAATGATTTCCATCAAAGCCGGACGCTTGGGTTGATACATGTTGGCCCTCTGCCTTCCACGATTCATTTGAATTGCCAGATACTGATACTAGTTCACCGTTTTCTGTTGCTGCGATTATACCTTCATCGCCTGAAATTAGCGATTCAACAGATTTGGCAATTTTGTAAACTATCTCGCCTTGTGAAGACGAGATCGTTCCATCGGCATGGCCAAATAGTACTTTTTCTCCATGCTTTAATCCGCATGTAACGGGAGATTCTGTTGGCAAATCCCTATGTTTTTCATTAATCAAAAAGCCACATTTCGGGCGACCAAGTCCCAAAATTAAGCCCAATGTGGAATCCATAAACCATGGTCTTTCATCCAATCTATCTATTTTAATAAGCTCTCCTGCGACTGAAAAATGCCAAACTGCGCTCTCCATAAAATCACCATGTTCAATATCATAAACACTAGATGTTGCAATTATTTTCCCATCGTAAAAAGCTAACAAATCTGCAGACCCTTCCAAAGCACTAGTCCATTGAATATCTCCTTCGCTGATACAAGAAATGTGAAGCCCAGATGTAACGATAACCTTGCCATCCAAACGGAGTATTGCCTCGATGCGGTCTGAACATTCAATGGACCAAAGTAAATCTCCATCTACATTCCACTTCTTAACTAAGCCATCCCAGCCTCCTGCTATTACCGAATTTTCGTCGATATCAATGGCACTGACAGGCTGACCTAAGTCACGAATCATCCAAGCCGCCTGGATTAGATCCATACTTACGCTAAATCAACCGTAGTCAATAGAGTGTCGGCTTCAAGCATCCAGAATTATCGACTTGCGAGGGACTGTAAATGTAAGTGCAAATGCCATTGCAGAGAATAGGCATGCGCTATAATAGTGTCCTGCTGTAAAGAATACAAGAACACAAGAGGTCTGTATCATACCTCTGGAGCTGTTCTTAATTCCATAAAATGCGAAGCCTGCAGATATCAAAGCCAATCCAATCATTGCCCAACCTATCATTATGTAGAATCCAGCCGCGGATTGGTCGATCAGTGGAAACTCCATTTCATCTTCAAAATAACTGATTAGCCTTACACATGAGCCATCAGTATAGTTTCCAGTACATTCCACATCTGAGAATTCATCAACAGGCGGCATATCGAAATCTATTGTAGTAAAACCTGTTTCTTCGAAAAAGGATGGCGGATTTAAAATCAGCCGGTGCCGAATTGCATCATTTTTACCATCCGCATTATTACGCATTATTTCAATCGAAGTCAGACCCGGAGTTGCTCCTGTGAACTTGAAATTCCCGTTTTCGTCTGTTTTAGTTTCTAAGGGTGCATCAAGAATTCCGTCGGCCGTTCTATGCTCTAAAAGAACGGTCGCATTAACCAAAGGTTCTCCTTCTGAAACTATCGTACCGCTGAACTCAGCTGAATCATGAGGAGCGTTCTGCGCCATTCCGTTTATCCATTCATGAGGGCGGACCAAGCCAGATTCTGGATTGATGAAGTCTAGTCCATTTGCAAATCCAAGCCCACAAATCACGAATACGAATATTCCAATCATTCGAAGCACGGGGTGCCCGTCACTGCTCTTTATCTCAAATGCCGTCCCGCTCGACTGAAAGACTGGTTCTTCCTCAGGAAGAGCCGGTGCATCTTGAAGTAGGTCGGACATGAGGAAGCCCAAGGGTTAGTCCTACTTGATTGAAATGCGTCCATTAGACTTAGAAATCAATTTCATCATCTCTGCTTTTCCGCACCAAAGGGTCAACTCAAGACCGTCTTTTTCAGTGACTATTCCTAAGTCGTATATCTGACTAACAAAAGCTTCAGCGCTGCGTTGATCTTTATCACCTTCTGACACAATTAGAGTTGTCTTCGGCCCGTATAGAGAATGAATAATCGATTCTCTCAACTCATTCATGCCCTGTCCATTATGAGAAGACACAACAAGTGGAGTTGTCATTCCCATCGATTTTACAGTCTCGATTGCAGAATCAATATCCCCGCCAAGGTCTGACTTCGTTAGTACAACCTTGATGTTTATTCCAGATGCGTCTCCACGCTCCAATACTTCGCGCCGAGTGGTTGACAATTTTCTCCTAAACTCGTCAGGCTCGTCGCTGCTATCTACCACAAGTAGCAGCAGGTCACACTGCAGTGACTCATCCAAGGTTGCATGGAAAGCATCCAACAAGTCAGAAGGCAATTCATCAATGAAACCGATGGTGTCTGCGAGGAGAATCCTCGGGCTCATTTCCATCCTACCAATTGTTGTTTCTAATGTTGAGAATAACTTGTCCTCAACCAAAACCTGCTTGCCAGATAGTGCCAGAAAAAGGGAGGACTTTCCCGCATTTGTGTACCCGGCAAGCCCGACCGTTCTAGCGCCATCTCTCGTTCTCTGACGCCTTCTTTCACTGCGTGCCAGTGCGTACTTTCTCTGCTTCCTTCTAAGTTGTGTAAGTTCCCTTGATACGGTTTCTAATACACCTCGGATTCCTTGCTGTCCTGCACCACCAAAACCCGCTCTCTCACCTGTTGTCTGTTGGTTTACCAATTCTCTCAAAACACTGCGATCTGCCAACAATTGTGCGATTCTAACCTGAGTTCTAGCCTCTACGCTTCCAGCATGGGAAATGAAAAGCGATAGAAGTAGTCTAACTCTATCCCATACCTCAACTTGGACGCATTCGTGGATGTTTACCAGTTGTCTAGCAGAGGCGTTTGAATGAATTATGACCAAATCAACACCATGCCAAGGATGGCCTTTGACGGCACTAGAGATTTCATCTGCAGCATCTTGTAGCCTGCCTTTGCCGAAATATGATCGCGGGTCTTCTACGCCTTTTTGATATTGGACATCTAGAATTTCTATACCCATTGTTTCTGCTAGAGCAATCAATTCGCTTGGGTTACCATCTCTGTGTAACAGCACTGCTTTTCTTCCATCGTGATTAGTACGAGCCTCACCTAGTGCTACGCCACCAGTTCCTGCAAGAACTTGTATTGGCTCATCCATAATACCCTGAAGAGATATTACTCAAAGAACCATTGTAAAATCGTAAATCTCATTGGGAGGGTGGTTTTAGTTTGTGCATGGGCGAAGTCTACTCGACTAGACTTGAATGGAAAGGTTCCAAAGAAATCGGCGAGAGACTTTCACTATTAGTACCCGAAGAATTCCATCATGAATTAACGAATGCAGAAGGTAAAGCAAGACTTTCTATTGATATTGATGCTGGTAGTTTGGAAGAATTAAGAGAAAAAGTAGATCGTTTGCTAACACTATTTTCTGACCAAGATCAATGAAGATCTAGAATCACAGGAGCGTGGTCACTCACTTCTAATCCCGCCTGCCTGTCTATTTCAACAAATTTAACGCGTTTTTTTGCAACTTTATTTGCCAAAATGTAATCTATTCGCCAACCTCTATCTTTCGCTCTCGCCTGTCCTCTGTTTGACCACCAAGAGAATATCTTTGCATCTGGCCCGACATGTTCCCGAAATACATCGTGCCAGCCATCACCTAATAGTTCGCTGAACCACTCTCTTTCGTGAGGTAGAAATCCACTGGACTTTGCATTACCTTTAGGATTCCAAATATCATTTTCAGTATGAGCGATATTCAAATCTCCAGCTACAATGACCGGGAGTTCAGAATGTAGATATTGATGGATAAAATTTCTCCACTGTGACATCCAAGTCTCTTTGTACCGTTGCCTCTCATCTTTGGAAGAACCACTTGGAAGATAAGTGTTGATTAGAATAAAATCGTCATGCGCCGTGACCAACACTCTACCTTCAGAATCATCAGGATCTAAATCGCCTTTCATTCCTTTACCAATTTCAACCATTCCAACTTTAGAAATTGTTGCTACACCGGAATAACCTTTTTTCTTTGCAGGATGCAATATCATTTGTGAACCCGTTGGAATTGTCCAAGAGGGGGGTAGTTGTTCTGGTAGGCACCTTACTTCTTGTAACATCCAAATATCTGCGTCAATTTTGTCAATAAACCTATCCAGGCCCTTTCGAATTGCGGCCCTGATTCCATTCACATTCCAAGTTACTATTCGCATGTTTTACCGCATCACGAGACGGTGCTTCAAATGACCCCATCTGATAGTTTACCTCTTGAGTCAGTTAATGTAATCGATTTATTTTCGCGTTTTGTAATTATGTGGCTCCTCCATCCGGATACCCTCTCGTCCAACAAGGCCTCAATCGCAGGTATGCCTCCCGATAAGGAAATACAGGAAAAATGACTCATACCCGGGGCTTTTTTTGGATGTATTGCTGCTAGATCCAAAATTGCAACATCTTCTTTTATTATCCCATGCAATCCTTTGAGTGGTTTATTGTCCAAAACTACATCTAGAGTTGCAACCTTTACTGGTTTACCTACCGGCGAACCATCACACATATGTACTTCATCAGCTTCTATTTTCAAACCTTTAGAGGTAATTACTCCCCCTTCATATCTATCGGTTATTTTGACTCCTGTCTGAATTGGTACTCCTACTTCTTCCAATGTTGATGCAAGTCGTCCTATCAAACCTGACCAGCCTTCTCCTACAACGCACAAACGCCCCTTTAGCAAAGCTCTACGTCTTTCAGGGATGTCTTGGCCCCATCCAGAAATCAAACGCATTGCTCTTTCTCTAACCGGGTCTTTTTCCATTTTCAAGTTCAACATTTTTTTAGGGCTGTTCAATGGTAAGAGCATCCCATGTCCAATAATCCTGATTTTATTTGGTCTAAGAGGCATGAGTGACGGTTTTATTTTGCTGACCTTTTTGACCATTCTGTGAAGCACACCGCCCTTCAACAGTAAGTGAGGCCCATGTTCTAATTGATGGCCAAAAGATTCCTCGCTGGTCCCTCTTCCACCGATTCTCTTTCTTTTCTCGACGATAAAAACTTGGTTTTTTTTGATGTGCTCTCGAACTGCTGTCACAAGTCCATGGATGCCGGCACCTACTACAAGGACTCGCTTCATGTACAGCCCAAGGGGTGCATAACCATCAAATCCTCGCACCCACAGCGGAAAATATGCCCGACAATCCACCACCCCCTCATGATAGGGGCAAAGAGTTGTGGGATGCATCAGAGGGACCCAGCAGAATGCTAATTTCTAGTATGGACCGATGGACTAGTGCGTTGCTTGCTGATGACGGTGTAGACATGCCATTTATGGGAAGTGGTCACAATGTTGAGGCAAAAATAATCGCTAAGAGTACTGGAATTCTTGCAGGCTGTGCAGCGGTTGATCACATGATTCAAATTTGGGCTGGGAATTTACAAATTTCATGGAGTCACGGAGAAGGAAGGAGTGTCGGCAATGGAGATGAAATTGCAACCTTAACTGGCGATAAAGATGCAATTCTTTCTCTTGAAAGAACGATTTTAAACATACTTGGCCAACTTTCCGGAATTGCCACCGAAGCAAAAAAATGGTCCTCAAAAGCCCCAAGACAGATAGCTTGCACTAGGAAAACGGTATGGGGCTTACTTGACAAATGGGCAGTACACCTTGGAGGAGGTTTGACTCACCGTTTGACAAAACAAGATGCTAAAATGATTAAGGAAAATGATTTTGCGATAATGTATCCAGAGTTAGAGAGCAACGGTGCAAGAATTTCAAAGTTCCTTGCTGAGATAAATCCTGATGATTGTGGAGCCTTCTTAGAAATCGAAGTCAGGGAAGAAAAAGAAGCGATTATGGCCGCATTTACATGGTCAGAGAAAAGGATGAATATCGGTTGCGATCGATTGGTCATCATGCTTGATAACTTTGGGCCCGAACGATGTAAATCAGTAGCTGATGAATTATCGGAAATGGGCCTGAGAGAGCATGTTGTTTTAGAAGCCAGTGGAGGGATTTTGCTTGAAAATCTCGAAGAATGGCGAGACTGTGGACTTGATGTACTATCAACAAGTACAATAAATCGTGGAACAACTCCACTAGATTTATCGATGTTAATGAAAGAAGAATGAGGAATATGTATGAATGAAGATGAAAATGTTGTAGATCCTTCTCATCCAAGATATCAATCTTTGATGATTAGAAAGAAGATTGCTGATGCTGGCGCCAAAGGTATGCTAGCAGACTCTGCTATGATTGCCCACGGGAGAGGCGAGGCTTTCGACTATTTGTTGGGAGAACAAACCATACAATCTGCCCAAGATGCAACCAGAGAAGTTGCTGCTAGATTGGTTCGGGCTAGAAAACCCATTTTGTCACTAAATGGAAATGCAATCGCCTTAGCTGGAGCGGAATTTCTCACCGTTGCTAGCCAATTAAACTGCCCAATTGAGATTAATATTTTTTATCGGACCCCGGAAAGAATGGGTGCCTTGCTTGGTAATCTCAAAATGCTGAACACTAAACTTGGGCTTGATGTTGAAATCCTCGGAGGAGTGCCTGATGCAAGAATACCTGGCCTTGAAGGGCCGAGGGGGGCTTGTCAGAGTAATGGCATCTTTGAAGCGGACACAATTCTTGTACCTCTAGAGGATGGAGATAGATGCGAAGCTCTTACAGCAATGGGCAAAGAGGTACTAGTGATTGATCTCAACCCGTTATCTCGTTCCTCTAGAAAAGGAACTGTTACAGTTGTTGATGAAGTCACTAGAGTTGCGAGTAATCTGATTCAAATGATTCCGCAAAAACCCTCGGTTACAGAATGGAATAATGATCAGGCTTTACTGGCCGCATTGAACCATATTTCATCTACAATCACAAACAAATTTCAGTGATTCAAATTTCGCTTAATTTGGAAGATAGAATGGCGCTAATAGATTTGCCAACTTGCGTGCAAGTTGCTTTACCTCCAAGATCATATGTCAAGGATTTGCCATCTCGTAAATGATCTGCTACACTCTCATCAATCAGGTTAGCAATCTGTACTAACTCCTCTTGACCATTCTTTCTACCCAACCAGTCGAGCATCATTTGGATTGAATTAATACTTGCTATGGGGTTTACTTTGTTTTGACCTGCATGCTTTGGCGCGCTCCCGTGAACTGGTTCAAAGAAGGCATGTGCGTCTCCTACATTACCTGAAGCCGCCATACCCATGCCTCCTTGCAATACCGCACCAAGGTCTGTCGCAATATCCCCAAACATGTTTGAAAGTACGACGACATCATAGTATTCCGGCGTTCTGGTGAGCCATTGCATGAATGCATCAATGTAACCATGGTCAGTTGTTATCGAAGGATATGAAGTTGCAACATCATCAAATACTCTTCTAAATAGTTGGCAACCCCTAGTAACATTACTTTTATCGATACATGAAACCTTCTTCTCTCCATCTGCAGGCGCCCCGTTTCGAGTAGTGGCTATCTCAAAGCCCATTCTAACCAAACGCTCAGTACCCTTTACAGAAATCGGCCTCGGGTCGTAAGCAACTTCACCGTCCAAGCCCGGGAATGTCATTTTGGGAGGAACATATTCCTCCCTTCCTAATGCTCGATCTGCACTTCTACGCAACAGAGAGTGGTAAAGACCTTCAGTATTCTCTCTCAAAACGGTCATATCTACCATTCCTGGTTCCCATATTTGTGTAAATTTGCCATGAACCTTATGCGGTACGCCTTCATACAGTTTAATTGGCCTCACATTTGCATACAGGTCTAATCCTGCACGCATTCCGAGAATTACAGATCCACCGGCAAGGTCGCCATTTGGAAGTCTTGCTCCCGGGTAGCCGATTGCTCCTAAGAAAATAGCATCTGCTTCATCTCGGCAAAATTCAAACGAACCTTCTGCCCATTCCTCACCTGTTTCTTTGTAATTTTGACCGCCACAAGGAATTGTCACTTGTTCAAACCCGTGATTAGTGTTGGCTTGAACAGTGTCCAAAATCCGCTTTGCTTCCTCTGCTACTTCTCTACCTACTCCGTCCCCGGGCAAGATTGCGATGCGGTGGTCGCTCATACCCTCGGCAAAAGGCGCACCTACATGAACGCGTCCCAAGGCATTAATGGAGAAAACCAAACGCTTACGTCCACTGGGCGGTCAAATGAAGGGGTTTAAGCGCGCAGTGATTCAATCCTCCATTTGAAGCATACCTCTTTTCTAAGACTGTATCTTTATGGAGCGCCATGATACCGCTTTATTGCATGGCTGAGGATAACCGTGATAAATCTGGAAGCAGATTGCGGATCGAACAAATGCCAATCGCTGTCAGGCGCCTTGTTGATGCGATGATAGGAATTAATCCTAATTTCAAGATTGAGGATTGGTTGACAAAAAAAGCAACTGATGATTTATCATTGCTTAAGACCGATATAGAGAGGGAAAGGATGCAATTAGAACAAAGAATGCATCGGCTGGAATCTATCGAAAAACGACTTTCCCCAGAAGACATACGCGAGGTCCCGAGTAACCAAACCAATTTGTTTGATTGTTTTGACATCCCGCTTCCTTTGAGGCATTTGGCAAATAGAATCGAAGATATTGTTGACGAAGAGCCACATCCTGCTGGCACATTCATAGACCTATTGCCAGATCATGGTTGCGATGATCCTCTGCTCGCTGTTACAGCTCAGATGATGTTAATTGTTGCACAAGAAAAAGTTGGCACGGGTGCGGATTGGGTAAGCCTAGAAGGACTATTTTCTCCTCTTATAAAAAACGGGATTACTGAACAAGAATGCAATGAAGCTCTTGACCATCTATTAATCACTGGACAACTTCACGAAGTTGACGATGATTGTTTTATTCCTGAAGAATAAATGTTGGGGCCCCACGGCATCCCTGCTACGCATCAATATATACTGGAGTCGTATTAATTTCTGATGGGCTTGATGAGATCTGGTATTATTGGAATATGTTCGTGGAGCATTCTGTTTCTCCTAAATGTGAAACCCCACATTGCAATCGGCGTTGGTATTTTTTCAGCGTTTCTTTCGGAATCCATGATACAAGCAAATGCCAAAAGTCATCTTCGGCACAAAGCAACCGCTTTACAAACAGAATTGAATGTCGCGATACACCAAATTTGTGATATGAAGCGAGCACTTGATCTTACTACCAAAGATCTGCGGGACGCACTAGATGAACTACACCGTAGAGATGCAATCGGAAGTCCTGCGGCTCGTGAACTGTTGACTAGACAAGAAGAGGCAATGGTAGCCCAAAGAACGGCGTTAAAGGTGTCATCGGACAGGTCTTTTGAAACTTTAGAATCCCTTGAAAGGATGATAATATCCCAAGGAGAACAAACAGCACGAGTTCAAGAAGTTCTTTCTATGGTTCTACAGCAACTAGCTCTTGAGCCCCGACAACAAATCAACATGCACGATTCAGTGTTCACGCAGGAGAATAATTCAACACCTTCAATGACTGAGGACCTCATAGCCCTGATGGGTTGAGTGGTGGAAATGCAAGACTCAATGCGTGAATTGATGCGCTTAAAATTCCGCTCGAAAATTTGTTCGCTCCTAATTGGATTGGGAATACTAATTATTGCGATGGGTATCATACTTGGCCTTGGTAAGGAAGACCCGTTGGCGGTTGGACCTCATATAGCTGTATTTGCTACAGGAGCAACATTTGTCCTTTTGGGGATATTACTGTACCAAGATGAAGAGACCTTTGCTCAAAAGTATGATATGACTCACCTGTTAGATATCGACGACAAAGAAAGTAGATACCAAGCCTACATCGAACACATTTCAGAATGGATAAATAACGATATTGAAGAAATTAATCCAACCAGAACAAGGGGTTCAGACCCTGCAGGTCCCGATTGGGGAAAAACGGATTTCAAATTAGGGCAAAAGCCAGAAAGGCGTGACGCAATTATTGGAGGCGAAGTTTTCACTGGGTTAGAAGGAGACCTTACTCCTGGGGAAAAAATGGTTGCGGATGCGAACCTGAAATATGCAAAAATGGCCCAAGACAGATGGGCAAATTCTGAGGCTAACGACCCCGATCTTATTGAATATGGAGTTGAAAGGCTTGGAGATTTAGTAAAAACTGATTATTTCGAGAAAAACGCCGAGGAGGGTAGTTTCTCTAAAGTGGCTAATCCAGAGCGAGATATCCAGTGATACAATAAGCCATTACTAATAGGAACATAGGATGAAAGCCATCATCGTGGCGGGCGGCCATGGGAGCAGATTGTATCCCATGACTAAATTTACACACAAAACATTGCTACCTTTGTGTGGCCGTCCAATAATTGATTATGTAATTTCTACCATTCGGCATGCTGGAATAAATGAAATTACAATTATTGGAAACAGGTTTATTGATAAAATTCAAGATCATGTCGGTAATGATGTAAATTATGTACTCGAGGAAGAACCAAAAGGTGTTGCGCCTGCACTACAATTAGCGAGAAAACACAACGAGGGATGCCCTCTCTTGATCTGGTTTTCCGATAATATAACAAACATTGACCTTAGTTCAAATATCAGACAATTTACAAAAGGAGCGATATTGCTTACAAGGGAAGTAGACAAACCTCAAGACTTCGGTATTGCTGTGATGGATGACGGAAAAATCGTCGATGTGGTAGAGAAACCAAAGTCGCCTATAGGAAATTTGGCAATCGGCGGGATTTACATTTTTGATGAGAAATTTTGGCAACGCCTCGATTCTGTCCAAGATTCTGATACATTTTCTATCTCCGATGTCACTAGGCAATACCTTGTAGAAGGTAGTGCTAGTATTATATCAGTGGGAGAAGAAACATGGATAGATTGTGGAACTCCGTCAAGTCTTCAACGCGCCGCAAAAATGGTAGAAGAAGGTAGATTCAAAATTAGGGAGGTGAATGAATGAACATAGGTGTTATCGGGGCAGGAATTGTTGGAGGGGCAATTGAACATTGCTTTGCAGGTGTTCATGATGTTTTTGTTCACGATCCAATAAGAGGAACCGAATTATCGTATGTAATCGACAACTGCAAAATAGCATACATTGCAGTTCCAACGCCGGCAAAAGAAAACGGTTCATGTGATACCAGTATCGTTGAGGAAGTCCTCAGCGAATTACCAGAAGGTTTCATGGCCGTGATCAAAAGTACGGTAATACCTGGGACTACTGCTAGGTTACAAGCGAAATTTCCAAAATTAAAATTGGCTTATTCTCCTGAGTTTTTAGTAGAGAGACAAAGTATTGAGGATTTTGCAAATCAGAGGATTCTAATTGTGGGAAGTGATCATGAAGAAGTCGCTAAAATTGTTTTTGAAAATCATAAAGCTGCCGGGATACCAATTGAAGATAACACATTTCATGTTAGTTATACTGAAGCGGAGATAGTTAAGTATACAAAAAATAATTTTTACGCGTTAAAGGTAATCTTTGCAAACCAAATGTACGACATATGTGAAGCATTGGGTGTTGATTGGTCTGTTGTCAAGAATATAATTACTGCTCCACAAAATCAGCCTATTGGAGATTCACATCTTGAACCTATAATGGGATTAAGGCGAGGTTTTGGAGGTAAATGTCTGCCAAAGGACACCTTAGCTTTGAGAGAATTGGCGCACGGCCTTGGAATTAATTACAATATTTTAGATGCCATGCAAAGCGACAATAATACACTGCGGAAAATGCCTACTGGAAAGCCGTCCGATGTTGCAACGGAGGATGACTGATGTTGGGCGAACACGGCTCATTTCGCAGATATATTATGACGGCAATGACAAATTTCCTCGCTTTTTACACATTATGGGAATTATTTGTCTTTCTTTTCCCTGATGATAACTACTGGCCAACCGTGGCGTGGGCAATTGCTTGGTTCTTGGGATCACTACAAGCTCATTGGACGCATAGAATTTGGACCTTTGACTCTGACAGAGATCTCAAATGGACAATTCCGACAACCATGGGATTGTATATTATTGGAGGAGTGGGTTCAACTGCTTGTTACTACATCGGAACCGTTTCTTGGTCATTCGATGAACGAATCTTCTTTTTGATAAATTCAAGCTTATGGGGTTTCTTAAATTACCTCGGCCAAAGAGAAATTGCGTTCAAAGAAGTCAATACTTCTCCCCCTTCAGGAAACGAACAATTTTCTCAAAAGGACCAACTCTAGGCCTTTCTACCAATCCCAAACGCCATTCAAGTTCACCTGCTTTGTCATATCTAACCACATCGTCGAAGCCACCAATCCATTCTCCGTTAATGAAAACTTGCGGGATGCTTTTGGCATTATTTGTGCGCATTGAAAATTCTAAATCGATTTTTCTAGACTTGCCTAGTTTTTTCTCAACATACTCTATTCCTTTGTTGTCAAGGTATTGTTTCACTTTTACACATGCCGGACAGCCCTTGTTGGTATAAACTTCGACTTCGCCCATGGTAATTTGTCATATTTTCCCTTTTTGAACTGCACGATTTTAGCGTGGGATTCAAGTCCTTCGGCTTTCACGGGGCTCTCATGCTGCCCGACACAGTGCACAAATTACCTCAGTCCGAAAGATTTGCTTATGCAAGATTGCTTGCATACATGACACGCGTGGATAACGAGTTGACTGTGGAAGAGATGTCGATGTTTGAACAAAGGCTTGGTATTGCGCTTCTATCGCCAAAACAGAGACAGGTTATCAGGGCTGATCTGAAGACTCCTCCCTCTTTAGAAGAATGTTTGGAAGACCTTGGAGAAGAAGCCGGAAGGCTGGCACTAAGAGATGCCGTACTGATGGCAGCTGCTGACGGTAGTGTCGATGAAGACGAACGTGCAACTCTAGAAGAAATCGCAGAGCATATGGACCTTGCAGATGATTCTGTCAATAGATTGCTTGAATGGACAAAGGACGGGTATGCCTGGATGAATGCAGGATATGAATTATTGAATGATCTATCAAGGTGATTCTACTGCTACCTGATGCTGCACTCTCGCTATCTGAAGAGCAGCGCAGGAAAATTGCCTGCGCCCTCGTGATGGTTGCAGCTGCTGATGGAGCTCTTGTGAGAGAAGAGATCTCCGCCATAGAGTCACTGATGGGTTCGATGATGTTACATCCTGAAAGCCGTGAGGAGGTAAGGCAATTACTTACCCAACCACCAGATCTGGATTCGATTTTAGATGGTATGGAAAAATCGGCGATTAGAATTGCTCTGAGAGATGCTGCACTATTGGCATCGGTTGATGGAGATTATGATGATGCTGAAATATTAGCTCTGAAGAGAATTTCAAAAGCCGGCGGATTAACAAAAAAAGTCCTATCCGAGATATTAGACTGGGTCGCTGAATCATGGAAAATGGCAGCCCATGGAAGATCGATAATATCTCTTCCAATGCCAGGTGATGAAGATATTCTCTAATTCCGAGGTTTGAATATTCAGAGGCGAATAATTTACGGATGTTGGTTCGAAGTTACCGGATTCAAGAAAAAAGTGAATTTCATCCACACACTTTATTATCACTACCTCCCTCGAGGAAACCAGCGCATTTTACGAATGGCGGAGTTTGAAAGTAATGGGAATACATCCAAAAATCGGAATTACTGGACTTCCAAGATCGGGAAAATCTGCAGTCCTCGCCAAAGTATTGGAAATGCTAGAAGATGAAAGGCGACGAGAAATAAATGCCAGAGGTGGTGACGGTGCTGGTACAGACATTATAGGAGGAATGCGAACTGAACCTCTTACTGAAAACTCTGAAAGAGTTGGATACAAAGTAATCAATATTCGTACAGGAGAAGAATCTGTAATGGCTCACAAATCTATTGACAGCAGGCTACGAGTGCTAGGTTACGGAATAGACACTGAGGCCCTAGATAGCGTTGCAATCCCAGCAATTGAGCATGCGAGAGACTATTCCGAGGTTATAGTAATCGATGAAATCGGCAAATTTGCTGTTGAATCAGAAGGATTTGTTGAGGTCGTTAGATCTGCTTTAGAAGTCGACAAACCAACCCTACTCGCTCTCCACAAAAAGAGTCGTCATCCCTTATTGCAAGATATCAGAAGAAGAGATGATGCGCGTATACTAGAGGTTACTCCTGTAAATCGTGCTCTGTTACCATACAAGATTCACAAATTAATGCGTGAAACATACTGAATCGTCCGTTGGGTTCATGCCTTGTAACGAAGTCCGAGGCTTATGACCCCCGCTCACAGTGCAAGTAGGTTATTACTCGGTACTGGTCTTGGTTTACTACTAGCAGGCGGTTTGGGCCTTATCGCAGGAATCATTTCCGTTGAAAAACCAAGCATAGGATTTCTAATTCCGATTATTGGGTTATTGGCAATAGCAATGTCTGGCCCGACTAGGCGTGGTCAAGGGCCTCTTGCTAATTGGTTTCCAAACGAAAACGATTCTTCTATGGCTATAAGAGTAGAAACAGAATTGGGGCTGGGACAGAAAGAAGAAATGATTGGTACTGCGTGGGCCAAATTGGAGCACACTATGCTTTCTAAGGAACTGGAGGAAGAATGATGAAGTTCCAAATTCCAGAAGATAAAGGTGCAAAAAAAAGAGACAAGTATTGGAATATCTCTGCCGGCCTAGGACTAATTGCAGTAATCCTTCTTCTTATTGGAGTTAATAGAGGAAATGGAGATCAAGTGATGGTTGCTTGTGGCTGGGGAACATGCTGCTTTTCATTGATTTTTGCAATAAGTGCATTGAGCACAAAAAATGACGGCAGAGTTGTTGTTATTCAACAGCGGCCACAGTATATTCCTGTCGCACAAAGTCCAGTACAACCAAGAGTTGTTACCCCGCCAATGCGTAAAGCACCAGCAGAGGATTTGTACTCAAAAGCAATAATAGAGAAGCCAAACATGTTCGCAAAGACCAAAGAAATGTGGGTTCAAGAGGCGAGGAATTTAGAACTCGCAAGAAATTGGGAAGAGGCGGCTAAAGCCTATGAAAAAGCGGGAATGTATGCTGAGGCTGGAAGAATTAGGAAAGAA
>PAYR01000041.1 GCA_002715345.1 Flavobacteriales bacterium
TCAGTCTCTAGTTTTGAATCAACAATAATTCTAATAGCAAACTTGTCATATACCTCTTCAAACTCTACACCTTGCTTAAGCATCTTGTTTCGGATGGAAAAGATGGATTTAGGTCTTCCTTTAATGGAAAAACTTAACCCTTGACCTTCCATCTCTTCTCTAATAGGAACAATGAATTTGCTTATGTATCTTAATCGTCCTCTTTTTGTTTCAGCAAGCTTTTCTGAAATCGCCTTGTAGACTTCCGATTTGGTAAATTTTAAACCTAAATCTTCAAGCTCTGTTTTTATAGCATAAAGCCCTAATCTATGAGCAAGTGGAGCGTATAAATAAAGTGTTTCTGAAGCTATTTTTAACTGCTTATGTTTTGGCATGCTGTCAAGTGTTCGCATGTTGTGCAAACGATCAGCAAGCTTGACGAGAATAACACGAACATCATCAGAAAGAGTCAACAACATTTTTCTGAAATTTTCGGCTTGCATAGATACATTTTGATCGTACACATCCGAAATTTTTGTTAGGCCATCAATAATTCTAGCAACCTTATTACCAAACATTCTCTCAATATCCTCAAGCGTATATTCAGTATCTTCTACAACATCATGTAAAAGAGCACAAACAATAGAAGTACATCCTAAACCAATATCTTTTGCTGCGATTCTAGCGACATCAATAGGGTGGTAAATGTAGGGTTCTCCAGATTTTCTACGCATTTCTTTATGCGCTTCAACTGCTAGGTTGAATGCTTTGCGAATGATCTTCTTATCGGTTGCATCAGTTTTATCCTTGCAGTCGCGTAGTAATCCCTTATATCTATTTAGGATCTCTTTTCTTTCTAATTCCAGATCAATCTCTTGCATAAAGTAAATGTAAGTCTTTTTAGAAAAAGAAAAAACCATGCAGAACATGGTTTTCGCTTCTTACTATTCTGGCTGAATTTATTTTGCGGGTAATACTTTTGTAGATACTTCTCCAAAGCCCACTCTTACGCTATCTTTCTTACTGTGGGCTTTCATGATAACAGTATCTCCGTCTTGAATAAATTTACGCTCGCTACCATCAGGCATTGTTAAAGGTTTTGTTCCTTTCCAAGACAGTTCTAACATAGAGCCATATGCACTTTCGTCGTTTCCTGAAATCGTGCCAGAAGCCATCATGTCACCAGCATGAATGTCACATCCGTTTACACTATGGTGTGCCAATTGCTGTGTCATATTCCAATACATGTATTTGTAATTAGATTTAGAAACGGTATGTGCATCAAAATCAGCACATGTAATTTGAACTTCTAGATTGATATCGATGTTTTTATTTCCTTTATATTTTAAGTATGGAAGTACTTCTGGTTCTTGCTCTTCACCTTTACAACGGAAAGGCTCTAAAGCATCTAAAGTTACAATCCAAGGTGAAATAGAGGAAGCAAAATTCTTTGCTAAGAATGGTCCTAATGGAACATATTCCCATTTTTGTATGTCACGAGCAGACCAGTCATTAAAAATAACCATACCGAAAATATAGTCATCTGCTTCTGAAGTAGAAATACTGTCACCTAAAGGTTTTCCTTCTCCAGTAATAAAGGCCATTTCTAATTCGAAATCTAGCAACTTACATGGTCCAAAAACGGGCTCGTTAGAACCTAAAGGCAGTTGTTGCCCTTTAGGTCTATGTATTGGTGTTTCAGAAAGAATGATTGAAGAAGCTCTACCGTGATAACCTACAGGGATATGAAGCCAGTTAGGTAGTAATGCATTATTTGGATCTCTAAACATGCAGCCTACATTGTATGCGTGCTGTCGAGAAGAATAAAAATCAGTGTAGTCACCCACCTGAATAGGCATACACATTTGCACGTTATTAATACTAAACAAACACTGAGATTTTAAGTCTTCATCCATTTCGTTTGTGAACACTTCTGATATACGATTTCTAACAGCTCTCCATGTTTGCTTATTCAGTTTTAAAAAAGAGTTTAGTGTTTCTTCAGCAAAACAATTGTATTTTAGAATACCCTCAAATATACCGGACTCAAATAAAACAGATAGATTAACTGCCGTATCTCCAATTCTAGTAGCAGCAACTTTTGTGCCGTTTATATCTACTATTCCAAAAGGAATGTTTTGTATAGGAAAATCACTGTTTTCCGGAACGGGAACCCAAGTTACTAAAGCGGGATTGTTGGCTGTAATCATGTTTTATATTTTAAAAAATTGAAAAATCATTTTGAGCGTTCAATTTTATTTAGTTTTTAGATAAGTAATCTGCTACACCATCAAATGACTCTATCATTGCATCTTTTCCTTTTTCCCAATTTGCCGGACAAACCTCACCATTCTCTTCATGATGTTGTAGGGCATCAACGATTCTCAATGCTTCATCAACATTTCTGCCTAAAGGTAAATGATTTACTAATTGATGTTGAACAACGCCTTCTTTATCAATTAAGAAAAGACCCCTGAAAGAAATCATTGGTCCTTCGGCTTCTAGTTCATCGTTTTCATTCAAAACATAATCACCAAATAGAACACCATAGTTACTTGCAATTGTTTTCGTTTGATCTGCAATTAAAGGATAGGTGATTCCTTTTATACCACCATTTTCTTTATTAACCTGTAGCCATCCCCAATGACTTTCAGGAGTATCTGTTGAACAAGCAATGACTTCTACATTCCTTTCTTTAAATTCATCTAATTTTTCTTGAAAAGCGTGTAATTCTGATGGACATACAAACGTAAAATCTTTAGGATAAAAGAATAAAACGACGTGCTTTTTTCCAACAAACATATCTAATGAAAAGTCACTAATAATTTCATTACCATTAATTACTGCCGCTGCGCTAAAGTGAGGGGCTTTTTTACCTACTAATACCATGTTGTTTTATTTTTAATTAATTCAATAAAATTTTTACAAACTTAATAAATACTGAAGTATTTTTAATGCATATTTTCTTATTTTAAATAATGATAACTAATTCAATAATAAGAGATAAATATAATATATTTGAGCGCTAACCAATCTTTTTTAAAATGAAGTATTTCTTTACTTTTTGCATATTTCTTTTTTCAATTTCTTTATCAGCACAAAATATAGTTTCTGATTTTAACGAGCTTGGATCTCTTGCTCAAACTCAAATTGATCCTTTGTCAGATAATTCAAATAATACTACAGGTTTTTGTCAGGATAATGATGAGGATTGTACAGGAGCAAATGAAATAGAGTACTATGGCGGGTGGTTAAAAATGAAGATTGGATGTGTTAATACTGCAAATAAAGATGAAGGATACCGACATGCAAAAGTGTATGTTCAATATGGTACTGGAGCTGAAATGCTAATTCTAGAGATGATGATGGGAGAGATGAATACACAATGGAGTGAAGTTAGTGATGAAACAGTAATTGAATCAACAACATCAGGCAAGTTTCTAGGAACAGATATACACCACGACAATAATGAATGGATACATTGGAGGTCACGTAATAACGCGTACATAGCAGTAGATATTTCAAGTGCTTGGTCTTATTATAATAATGATAATGATCCTAATTGCGTTAACGACTGTGAAGGAGTGGGATATGTTAATTTTTTATATAATTGGGATAAGTCAAAAGCGGACAATAGCCATGAATTAAATTCATCTAATAATGCAAACAAGTTAAAAATTAAAGTTGATCCACTAAAAACTTGGTCTGCAGGTGAAAGTGGAATATCCGACAATCCTGAGTGGTTAGCTGAGAAGACTAATCAAATACCATTATGGTTTCCAACATTAGAGACTGTTGGTTGGGGAAACGGACCTGATGCATGTGATCCAGCTTATTATGAAGAGAATATTAATGATTTTGACTGGACTGTAAACTTACCTATTAGTGGTTGTACTTCTTCTATTTATTTTGATAATGCTACTTGTGGTATGCAACCTAAAGGGTTATTGACAAATTTTAATTATTATTCTTTTTGGGCGGACGAAAATGGTCAAAAGCTTCCTGAGCAAGAGACTACCTGGCTTGATGGACAAAGTTATACTATCGATGATCTTTATTCAGCTCCAGAAAATGGTCTTTATGCCGATAGGTTTTGTAATTTTAATGAATCCTGGAGTAGTAGTCCAGGTCCAAGTAGTGATTTTAGTTCTTCTGTTCCTGATAGATATTTTTATATGTTAACTAAAGGAGGCGCGTCGAATACACCACACTGGCGAAGATTAAAAGTTTCTCTTAAATCATCAACTACAGATAGCCTACAGGCCCCAACTATATTAGCAGATACTACACAATATTATACTCATTCAGTAATTGAGGTGACAAGTAAGAATACTTCTAATCCTAATGAAGATTATAAGTATGTTCTTCAGCGTAGAGTACATAATGCTTCTACTAGTTGGATAGATTTATCAACCACTTTAAATGGTGGTAACGGGTCAACTATTGCTGCAACCGGTGAGTATGCAAATGCCATTTTCACTGACGAAGATAATGTTAGATTCTCGGATTTCACAGGCCTTCCAGGTATAATTTATGATTATAGAATAAAAATAGAACATAATAATGGAGAAGAGGAATATAGTAACACTGTGCAACAAAGCAAGAAAGATATTGATAAAGTTGTTTTAGACACTAGTATTATGACATGTGATGGATTTATACAACCCTTTGTGTGGAACCCTACAACTAACTATAATATTTCGACTAACGATTCACTACAAGCTAATATAGATGTATATGATATATCTGCTCCAAAATTTAATATTCAGGTTTACGAAGTCATCGGTGGTGTGGAAGAAGACTCTCCTTCATTCTTGAATGCCAATTTTCAAGGAGATGGTACTAATAATTACGAGGTGACTATAACTGGTCTAGATACAGGAAATTACAATATTTACATTAGGCCAAAACTATCACTTTTGCTTGGAGCATCAACAGACCATGAGGCAACTACTTTTGAAACAGCTGCGTTTACTTTAGCCCCTGTAAACCCACAACAAAATTTGATGACACCGAATGTTTATCACTCTGATAATTTTATAGAAATTGACTGGAATTATGGTACAAACCAAAATGTATTAGTTGCTGATCAAACGTTGCAAATTATTTCTAGTGCTGGTCCAACACAAAATGTAGATTTAAACCCTAATGAAACAAGCTATTCAGATTACCAAGTAGTAGGATGTAATTTTTACGAATATAAATTACTTATAACAACATGTGATGATAATCAATATTCTCTTGATATTGGAAGTGAAACTGTGCCTCTTGATATTTCAACGACTTTTGAACTAAATACTCCAATTTACATTAGTTCTGTAGAAAAAGAGGATTACATTGAAATAAAGTCTTTTGATCACAACAATAAAGGTATAATACAGTATTATGATATTTATCGCAAAGAATATAATGCTCTTAATAGCTCAAAAATTATTGTAGCGCAACAGTTAGATGACATAAATTTATTTGAAGATTATTCTGCTTTACCAGGCATATTATATGAGTATCAGATAATGGCTATTAATAACTGTATTAATAGCGATGGTACATATACTATTGTAGAAGATTCTTCAGAATGGAATCAAGGAATACGATTTCCATCTGGCATAATTGCTGGTCATGTTGAATTTGAATCAGGAACAGCTGTTCAGGATGTAAAAATATCAGCCATACCAAATTCTTCAAGCATAGCCTCTTGTTTGAATTTATATGGGTCTGAAGAATTAGTCTTAAATCATGATAATAATTTGGTTGATTTTAATGCAAATGAAGATTTTACAATTGAATTTTGGTTAAAACCAACTATGAATTCAGGAACAGCAAATATTGTTTCGCAACAAGGTAGTTTTAACTTAAAATTTGATTATACTTCTAATATTGTAACCCTAGATAATTATACAGATACACATATAAATTCTGATTTTTCGAGTTCAAATTTTAACCTTAATGGGGATGGTTGGAACTATTTTGCTTTAACTTATCAAGCCGATTCTGCAACTCTATATGCATCGCATAATGATTCTCTTATAAAGCTATTTGAACCTACCTATGTTAATCTAAGTAATTCTAATTCTGAGCTTATTTTTGCCAAAAACTATACTGGTTCTTTAGACGAAGTTCGTATTTGGAAAGAATCCTTTCCAATACAAGAATTAGAAAAAAATCATAATCTGTATGTTGATAAAAATTCCAATAATTTAGAAGTTTATTACCATTTTGATGTTAGAGCAGGAAGCATAATTTACGATCAATCACAGTCTAATTATATGTATAATAAAAACCATGCTAAAATTATTAGTTCTAATGTTTCGAGTTTGCATGATTTTTCAGATTTAACAGACCCTCCAACTAATATTTTTACATATACAGATGATCAAGGTAATTATTTATTAAACTATGTTCCTTTTCGTGTTGGAAATCACTTATATACCATTTCTCCAAATAAGGGTACACATCTATTTTCTCCACAGACACGAATATTATTTATAGATGACGGATCTACGATTCATCAAAGTCAAGACTTTATTGATGAATCTTCATTTTCAATTAGTGGTAAAGTAGTGTATGACAACACAAATGAATGTGCAGTAAAAGATGCGTTTGTTATGGTAGATAATGAATATGTTTTTAATGGTTCTAACATTGTACGTACAGATGATTATGGAAGGTTTACTGTAGAAGTAGAAGCAGGATTTCATAATATTAGCATACAAAAAGAAGGTCATGATATAGTTCATGTTAATACTCTTAATAATGGATATCATCCAAATGATTATTTAGTTGCACAAGGAGGATTTGTAAAAAGTAAAAAAACTTTGGACTCTCTTTTACTCTCTGATCCGCTATTTTTAACAGGGTCTTTTCCAACATCAGACTCTGAACATAATTTTATCCAGGATATTGATTACGATATCGTTTTTATTGACACAACATATAGAAAGGTTATTGGCTCAATATTAGGAGGTAAATCGATGAATGATATTCCTTCAGGTTTTCAACAAACAATAAATAACATAGGCCAAGTGGAAATTACATTTGAATCGAGTGGTCAATGTGCAAATATTAATCCGATAACTAATTATAAAAAGGTTAGTGACACTACTGATATGTATGGAGAATATGAAGTATTTCTAAAGCCTTTTGATCAATATACAGTTACATTGTCAGATCCTACTCCAAATAGTGTATTAGCTGTAACTCTTCCAGAAGTTTCTCCTTTAGAAAATTTAAATTTTATAAATAATATTACTGAAGAAGTTGATACAGTTTGGAAAGAAACCGGAAATTATTCTAGTATAAAGACTATTTCTTATCATCATAAAAAGGATATTGAGATAACACAACCACCAGGAATACGTGTTTTACAAGGTGAAGATCCGTTTAGAGGTGAACCGACTATAGTTGTAGGTCAAGGTGATGATCAATTTAGTATTGATGTGGCAGAATCCAATAGGGTAATATTAAAAGCAAATCACCAATACGAAATGGATATAAAGTTAGATTATGATTTCCCATTGTATAAAGATGATTTATTATATGATTCTGTTGACTCGTTAATTAAGACAAAAACTGCTTCTCAAAATATTGATGATGTTTATTATTATCATGTATTGGGAAATGGCGACAATACTGCAGAAAATCCTAATATAACTAGTGGCACGGTAGAAACTATTGTATTTAATTATGAAAAAGTTGATTTTGATGATGGTAAAACTGCAATAGTAGGTTATTTTAATGTAGATGAGGGTAAAATAAATTTTAATAATCCATTTCTTGATCAACCAACTGAGAGTCATGTTATATCACCTGCTGATGATGTACCTGGCCATTATAAATATTCGTTTGCTCCAACTAATATTAATTTTTACGAGTCTTTAAATAATCCAACAGAAAGTTTCTCAAGAGATATTAATATTCAGTATGAGCATCAAGGGACCGAAACTTCAAAAGATATACAAGCAATAGTTTTAGGAAATCAGTCAATTCCAGGATCTTTTACTACTTTGGGACCAGCAATAGTTACGAATATATTACGTGATCCTCCAGGTTCTAACTCGTTTTCTACTATTACGCAAGGAACAACTTTAACTTATACATATACCAATTCTATTGGAGCCAATTTATTGCAAGAATATGAACTTAACGCATCTTTTGGTGTTGATCAATCTGTTGGTATGGGTGTACAAGTTAACCAAGAAAGCACTACCACCAATCTTGGTAATTTGAATGTTTCAACAGGCTTTGATATTGAAGGAAGACATGTTACAAGTTATAATTTTACTCAATCAGTTTCTACTAGTGATGACCCTCAATGGGTAGGCAAAGATGCCGATATTTACATGGGTAGATCAATGAATGTTAGTTTTTCTCCTGGGAAGTTTTTAACTGTAGTGCCGGAATCTCAATGTGATAACTCTTCATCAGGAATTCACTGTAATGATGTAATAGAGCTTACAAGTACAGATGCTAGTGATGATGAAATATATAGATTAGCAGTGCTACAAACTATGGGTTCGGAATTAGCTGGTTTTGGTACTGAATTTTTCTATACAGAAAAGCATATTAAGAATACCTTGATTCCTGCTCTTAAAGCATTACAATTAGAATATTTTGAATATGATTTGCCTGGTGATACTATTGACGAACCTATTCCTTATCCATTACCAAAACATCAAAAAGGTATGTATTCATGGACTGAAAATCCAGATTATACTAAAGAGACCTTTTTTAATATGAAACATGGGAGTGATTCAGCACAAAATTTTCTTGATTCTAATAGTTATATATCATCAGGATTAACTAATAAAAATTATTACACCTTCAATCCTCCAGACATATGGGATGGGTTAATAGAAAATTATAAAAATTTAACTAATCAAACAACCAGTGATCTTTGGGCTGAAACTCCTGAGCTTTTGATATGGCCTCATCTTACCTTTAATGTATCAGTTATTGAAAAAATTTATAATTCAGCATTGTCTAATTCTCCAGCAGAACCACTAAATGATTTAGGTCAACCTTATGACTTTACAGGTACGACATTTGAGTTTTTTAATGAATGGAGCAATAAGGAAAAAGTTTTGGATAAGCTGATAACGCATATGGCGGAAGGAATATTTTTAATTCAATTTGCTGATGCCCAATCTATTGCTGAATATTTCGGAGGGTGGGAATCTATGATTAACACAGCAAATCAATCAACAACATTTAACACCTATGTAGTAGATGATTTACAAGATAATATTGATAATGATGCTTCAATGGAATTGGGCCCTGGTTCATCTATTGTGAGTATGGTTAACGAAAATTTCAACTTGTTATCACTTGAAGCCTGGAACACTTTATATGATGCGAGCACCACATTTCTTGGCAGTGATCAACCATTCCTCCATTTTTCAGATTGGATACATCCTAATTCAATTAATGAATCTGATTTGCTAAGTGGTGTAACGCCTTTCGTTATGCCAGGTCCTAAAACGGGGTTATCGGATTTAGTTAACTATGGAACAGCTAAGCAATGTTTTAGAAGAGACGGTCCGCCATTTACTAAAATAAAAGAAGCAAAATATTATACAATTGCAGACCTCGAAGAAGGTACGTTTGGAAGTGCAGAGGAAGTATTTGGTCAATCAGATATGGATGTAGTAGTAGACTTTAATACTAATGACTGTTTGAGTGGTTCTGAAGTGATGAGTAAGATTGGATTTTTAAATAATTCAGAAATACTTAATCAAGATATGGTATATTGGTTTCAACAACAAATTGATAAATGGGAAGAAGCTATTGCTTATAATGAAGGATTAAAAGTTAGCGCACAACAGGTGACTGATAATCTTGAAGGTCAGATTGGTGGTGGTTTTGATCAAGGTTTATCTACTGAAGGTAATCTTTCATTTGATAATGGAACAACTATTTCTCAATCAAGAACTAAAACAAAATCTACAGGTCGTACTCATAATTTAACAGTTGGTGTTAGCTCCTCTACGAGTGTAGGTTTTAAAAATAAAGTTTCAGGAGTAAAAGTTAATGGTAATATCGGACTTACAATTGACTTAAATTATAATCATTCAGAGGAATGGATGACAGAACATGAGCTAACTTATGATTTTACAATTGCTGATCCTGATCCTTTTAATACATATTCTATTTCAATTCTTGATGATAGTGTTCATATGAATTCACCAGTTTTTGTGGTTGAAGGAGGAAATACCTCTTGTCCTTATGAACCTGCAGATTCTACTGAGTATTACTTAGATGATTCAGGAGAATATGCCCTATTAAATAATGCCACTTATCCCTTAGATCAATTTAACATTAATGTACAAGGTTCTATACAACAACTTGAGGTTCCAACAAATGAAGTAGCAGTTTTTATGTTAAAATTAGATAATTTATCTAGTTACAATCGAGCATATCAGGTAAAAGTTGAGAGTAATCCTGATGCAGCAAATATAACAATTGCAGGAGAGGGGACTAATTTGATTATTGAATTTGATGCAGCTACAACACCAGATCAGCCAGCAGTCCAGATGTTACCTGTATTGGTTTCAAAAGGTCCTGTAGGATTTGATTTTACTGATATTGTAATAAGCATGAAGTCATGGTGTGGAGCTGGTTGTGATTTTTCTACAGAGTGTGATTATTATGAATCTAAAGATGTGACTATTGCAGTACATTTTCAAGAGGGTTGTACGGACTTGCATATAGAGCAGCCAGAAGATAATTGGATTGGTAATACTGACACTGAAGATGTCGTTATTACTAACCCATTTGGAAACTCTTCATCAGTAATAGGTAGAAATATAAGGATTAAGGATTATAACCTTGGTTATGATAATCTTCAAAAAATAGTATTAGAAAAGAAATTAGAGGGTTCTTCAGATTTTATAACTCAAAATATATGGACCCTGGATGATGATAATATTATTCCAACTGAAATAAACTATCCTTTTCCATTTAATGATATATCAGGTTCTATTGAGCTCCGTGCTAAATCGGTATGTGAAACCGCATTACAACCTGATGGTACTAGTACTGTCGAAACATATTCAAATATTGTTAGTGGATTTATTGATCTTGACAAACCTGAAGTTTTTGGTTCTCCTCAGCCAGCAGATGGTATTCTTTCAGTAGGTGATGAAATTAGTATTTCTTTTAATGAATCTATTTTAAATAATAATTTTGATAAAGGAAAATATACTTTTTCTGCCTCTTTAAATGGTGAGCCAGTAAAAAATAATGCATATATTCAATTTAGTGGGACTGATCAATTTGCTAATACAGAAAGTTCTCCTTTATTACCAAATCAAAGTTTTACCATTGAGTGTTTTATTAAACCTCAGTTTCTTGGAGATAAACAAACTATTTTATCTCAAGGTCATGATGGTGATCAAGGATTGTTTCTAGGAATTAATGAGGACGATAAATTATATGCAAGTTTAGCTGGACATATTATCGAGGCTCCTGAAACTTTATCAATTGATTCTTGGTATTTAGTCCATTATAGTTATGATAATGAAGACAAAGTAATAAAATTAGCACATATGCAAGATGGTGTTGCTGATGATTGGACGTCCGAAATCGGAAATCAACCTGCAGATGATATTTATGCAAATTCTGGTTCAATATATTTAGGATTTAATACAGTTACAAATGATGAGTATTATTATGGATTGATAGATGAATTAAGAATTTGGAATCACTCTAGATATCTAGAAGAAAGTAATGGTTCAACTAATGGTTTGCAGGTAACCCTTAATGGTACAGAGACAGGTTTAGTTGGTTATTGGCCTATGGATGAGCTTAAAGGAGCTTTTGCTAAAGATTACTCAAGAAATAAACATATGTACCTACAAGGAGCATCTTGGTCAGTACCTGAGCTGGGTAGAAGTATTTCATTAAGTCCAGATACTTTGACTTATATGCAAGGAACTCTTCCGGCTATTCTTGAAGATCAAGATTTTACTTTAGAAGCCTGGTTTAAGACCGATAGCTCAGGAACACTTATTTCTAATGGATCTGGAGAATTATCTTTTGAAGGAGTAAATCAGTCAAATCCCAATACTTGGAATATTAGGTTAAATGATTTAGGTCAAATAGAGGTTCGTAATAATAATCATCTACTACAATCAGCTGAAGGTTATTTTGGAGAATGGCATCATCTTGCATTAGTTAAGAATGCTTTATCTTCTACTATTTTATATGTAGATGGAGTAGAGGTTGACTCTGAAAACAGCGATTCTTTAACTGGTTTTTCTGGTGGAAAATTACAGCTTGGCAGAAGAATATTTGATTCAGCATCATCTACATTAGGTGATAATGATCCTATAGATGGATTCTTAGATGAATTAAGATTCTGGGAAACAGCTAAAACACAGGATCAATTAGTTCGATACATGCATATGCAATTACCAAAGAACCAATTGGATCCAGCAAACCCTAATAGTATACCTTCATTATTATTATATTTTCCTTTTGAAGAACCAAATGCTCTAGGGGATCTTATCGAATCTTCAGAGAATATTGTAGATACAATTTATAAATTTGCGAATCTTATAGGATGTAATTATAGTCAATATGCTCCTTTAATAAAAATGAATTCTACATCCATTCAATTATCAGATTCTTATGTGAATGAAGTAGCTTCATCTGATAAAATTATTTTTGATTTTGAAAATGCTGCTAATCCACTTGAGTCATGGCGATTAGAAAATACTACCGTAGATGTAACTGTTTTTAAATCAGGAGTATTAGACCAGAGAGGTAATAAATTAAGTTCTGATAAAACATGGTCCTTCTATATAGATAGAAACCAATTAACATTTAATGATCAAAATCTATATTTTGAGAAATTAGTTGGTGATTCATTAAGTTTTAATATTACCATTTCTAATCAAAGTGGTGTTATTGAAAATTATAGTATTATTAATTTACCTGATTGGCTGACTTGTGAAGAACCTAACGGTATATTAACTCCTTTATCTACTAAAACCATCAAATTTAATGTTGACGAATTTTTATTTATTGGAGAACACCAATGTGATATTTCGTTAGTTGGTAATATGAATTTTGAAGAAAGATTGACAATTACAGTAAAAGTTGAAATGCCAAGCCCTGAATTAGATTTTGATCCTAATGAATATGAATATTCTATGAGTGTTATAGGTATGCTTTCTGTAGATGATATTATTTCTAGAGATGAGAATGATTTACTAGTTGCTTATCATAATCAAGAAATTAGAGGATTCTCTAGTTTAGAGTATGTTCAAGAGTTTGATCAATATAAAGTTTTTATGAACATCTATGCTAATTCGGATAATCTTAATGAGATTAATCCAAATATAACAGATATGATTCATTTTGAAATTTGGGATGCTAGTGTTGGAATGACTTATGTGAAAGTTGATATTAATGGAGAAGATGACCTACTGCCATTTGTCGCAGACACAGTTATAGGAACAATATATAATTCTACATTATTTAATGCTAATCATGTAATAGAACAAGAGATAAACCTTTCAGAAGGATGGAATTGGGTGTCTTTTAATCTTGAACCTGATGATTTCTCAATTACATATTTACTTGAAGAAACAGTAGAAAAGCCAGAGATTGTTAAATCTCAAACTTCCTTTGCCCAGTTTAGTTCTGATGCAAATGGTTTTGTAGGATCATTGATTAATGCAGACAATTTATCTATGTTTAAAATTAAACAGCCCGAAGAAGATACTTTGCGTTATAGAGGTAAAATCGTTGATCCAAGTGAATATACATCTCAAATATCTGTAAATGCTGGATGGAACTGGCTAGGTTTTATATCCCAAAGACCTTTGTTGATTAATGACGCTTTTTCAAATTTTTATCCTTCAGTGAATGATCTTATTAAAAGCCATGAGTCATTTGCGCTTTATGTGTCAGGTATTGGTTGGATTGGAACGTTAGATTATATAGAGCCTTCTAAGGGGTATATGTTATATGCTAATTCAGCCTCTACATTTTCTTACCCAATGTTAGGAATGATGGCTGATTACAGTGGAGCAAGAATTAAAGATTATCAATCTTCATATTGGGGTTCAGTAGAATATTTGGATTATGAACAGAACATGTCATTTGTCATTACGGTAAAAGGTGATGTTTCTGTTGATTCTGAAACTGCATTAGGTGTATTTAATAATGATCGATTAGTTGGTTCTGTTAAACCAATAAAAATTGATGGAGAGTGGCTTTATTTTCTAACTGCTTATGGAAATGATGAAGCAGAATTAACATTTCGTTTAATAGAGAGTGATGAAAGTACTGAATGGTATGCAAATGAACAAGTTTTGTTTGAGCCAAACACACTTGAAGGAACATTTGAAATGCCAATGATACTATCTTTTGACAATGATCAATTAGAATATTTTAATACTGCAAAAGCAAGAGTTTATCCTAATCCGTTTAGACATCGAATGTATCTTGATTTAACTTTAGAAAAAGCATCTAACGTTTCAATAGAAATATATGATGGTATAGGAAGATTAATAGCAGTTCCTTATGATAAATGGACTATTACTGGTCATCATCAAATTAAATGGAAGGCGGATAAAGAAATTCTTTCAGGAGTTTACTATTTAACACTAAAAGTAAATAATGAGCCAAGATATTTTAAAGTTGTCAAGCAATAAATATAGAATATAATGAATAGAATATTATTATTAGTTTTTTTTCTAATATCATTTTTAGAATTACATGCCCAAAATCCAAATTGGACATTAAATCCATCGGAATTTCAATATAGTATGAATATAACATCTATTGCAAATGTTAATGGTGATTATTCTAATGACCAAAATGATGTAATTGCTGTTTTTGATGGAGAGGATTGTGTTGGTATAGGAACAGCTAACTACATTGGTTCATTTCAGGATCAAGATGTCTCATATTTTTTTATAACACTTTATAGTAATCAGTTAATCGATGACAACTATAATTTAAAAATTTATGATGCTTCTTTAGAAAGTGTTTTCGATGGAGTTGAATCTGTTTCATTTGTTAGTGATGACTTTATAGGTTCTATAGCTGATCCTATTCAATATAATTTTGGAGATATTACTTGTTTACAAGACACTGACCCCCCTCAGCAAATTTTATTTAATGAATCAGTTTACTTAGATGAAAACGGAACAGTAACATTAAGTTATGAAGAGTCAGATTTATATTTTGATGAATGTGATATTAATTATTGGGATGTTAGTCAGACAGTTTTTGATTGTTCATCATCATTAATAAATATTAATATTGAAGCTTCAGATATTTCAGGTAATATTAGTCAAGGTATTATTAATGTTTCTGTTTTAGATACTATAAGTCCAGTAATTGTAGATGTGCCTCAGAACATTACTCATGTTAACATTCCTTCTTTATGTTATCGAAATGTAAGTTGGACTGAGCCAACATCTTCAGATAATTGCAGTGTAGTTTCATTTGATGGAGATTGGAATCCAAATGATTATTTTGGAGTTGGTCAAACTACTGTAACCTACACTGCAGAAGATCTTTATGGAAATATAACTTCAAATAGTTTTAATGTTATAGTGAATGATAACGAGGATCCGCAAATAATGGTTAATGAAACTGTTAATCGATCTTTAAATGAAGATGGGATATATATATTGCTTTCAGATGATGTAGATAATGGTTCATTTGATAATTGTAGCATTGCTAATAAAGATCTTAGTCAAACAACTTTTGATTGTAGCAATATTGGTGATAATAAGGTTTTATATTCTATTTCAGATCCTTCAGGTAATGAAAGCATGGATAGTTTAACAGTTAATATTTCAGATAATACTCCTCCAATTCTTATTACTAATAATATTAATGTGATTTTAGATAATAATAATAATGCTTCTATTATTACTTCTGATTTGATATTTAGTTCATCTGATAATTGTGCAGTTGATACAATGTGGTTAAATGATTACGATTTTAATTGTTCAGATGTAGGTCAGCAAGAAATATTTGTCACAATTTCAGATGTAAGTGGTAATTTAACTACGCAATCTACTATTGTTACAGTTGTTGACAATTCTCCTCCAATAGCAGTAACACAATCTGTGACAGGTTATTTAAATGATTTAGGTGAGTTTGTAGCATCAGCATCAGATTTTGAGGCTGGTTCCTATGACAATTGTGGTATAGCAACTATCAATATTAATGAAATTAGCAATTCTATTTTTCCAATTGAAACAACTAGTGTAGTACTTGATTGTGAAAATATTGGAAGTAATGAATTAGAATTTAATATATACGATAATTTTGGAAACAGTAGTTCTGATTTAGTTGAATTGATTGTTTTGGATACTATTTCACCTACTATTATTGTAGAAGATGTATCTATTGAGTTAAATGCAAATGGAGAAGCTTTCTTATCATTCGATGATGTAGATAATGGTTCATTTGATAATTGTAGTATTGTTTCGGAAACATTATCAAATAATATTTTCACAATTGAAAATATAGGTTTAAATAATGTTCAAGTACAATCTATCGATCAGTCTGGAAACATTGCTATTGATAATGTTACAGTGAATGTTTTAGATAATATCCCTCCTTTATTCACTTTTGTTCCCAACGATACTGTATTATCAGTTGACTCTTCTTTATGTGGCGCATATTATTTCTTTCCATTAGCTGAAGCTGAAGATAATGGTAGTGTTGTTATTTCTTCTGATATTTCCTCAGGCTCTTTTTTTGAACTAGGCTCCACTACCATTACATTTACAGCTACCGACATTGCAAATAATCAAATTACAACTTCATTTACTATTACTGTTATAGATGATGAAGATCCAGTTGTTACTTTTGTTCCTGATGATGTTGTAATTGCTGAATGTTTTAATCCAGTAATTTTTGATTTGCCACAAGGAATCGACAATTGCTCTGATGTTTCAATATTACAAGTGTCAGGAATAGAAAGCAATTCTATTTTTCCTGTCGGAACAACGATTAATGAATTTGCTTTAAGTGATGGTAATGGAAATACAACTTATGTTAGTTTTAATGTTACTGTTTTAGAGCAAATTAATTTAACTCCCATATCGATAGATCCGTTATGTCAAAGTGATTCTGCCATTAATTTATTAACATTAAATGAGCCTGGTTTTTACTTTGATGGAGAAAATGTTTCAGAAGGTATTTTTGATCCTAACTTAGCTGAAGAAGGAACAAGTACAATTAATTTTCAATATACCGATACAAATGGTTGTATAAGCACGGGAGAATTTCATATTTCAATTTTTGAAGTACCTGATCAGCCAATTATTATTCATTCTGCTGCTACAACTTTAACAGCTACTGCAGGAGGATTATATTATCAATGGTCACTTAATAATATTGATTTACCTGGTGAAACAAATCAATTTATAAATATTGTTTCTGGAGGATCGTATTCTGTGATTATATTTAATGAAAATAATTGTTGGTCTGAATCAGAATTATTTAATATCGGAGCCACTAATTTGAATAAAGAAAATTTTGATTTTAATCAACCTTTAGTATTTCCAAATCCAACAAAAGATATATTATGGATTTCAACTCCTGAAAGCTGGAAAAATATTATTGCTGAATTGTATTCTATTTCAGGAGATAAAATAATTACTAAAAACATAGATAATTCTTTTATTAATCTAGTTGAATTACCAGCAGGAAGGTATTTATTAAATATTAATCAAGAAGATAAAAATTATAATAAAATAATAATTAAAAAATAATATTATGAAATTATACATTGCACTAGTAGTATCTTTATTTTTTTTCACACTAAGTGCTTTTGGGCAAAGTGAATCAGAATTTTTTTCATTCACCCTTAAACAGGGTGTTGTTCAAGATCTTTATTTTAATAAGTATGACAAAGATTTGTTTTCTGGTGATTTGTATTCTGAAAATAACGCTCCTATTTCTGATAATTTATATAGAAAAGTAGAGATTGATTATTGCATTTTTCCTTTTTTAAGTTTCGGTGCTGGATATGGAAAGGGAATAGCAAAAGGTATTAATACAGTTGAATATTATACCAATTCTTTTTCTGAATTAGAATTAATTGGAAAAATTAGATTATCGAACAAAGAAAGAGTTTTTAATATTGAGTTTGAAGGAGGTTTGTCTAGCCTTGGTTATAATTCAAAAAGATTCATGTTATCTGATAATGTGTTGTTAAATACAATAGAAAGAAACGCTGTAAAATGGAGATTGGGTATTAATATGACAACTAGAATATGTAAGGAAATTGATTTTATCTTGTGTACAGGTTTCAATAGAGTTATGGATGATGGTTTTGACGGTTGGGATTATCATGCTCCATCTGATGAGTATATAATAAAATCTTTGGGGATTAGATTTTATATTCCTATAATTAAGTAAATTATTATTCCTTAAGAATTAATTACATTTTATGACATTAGTCTATAAAGAAATAAAATCATGTTAGAGCAACAAATTATTTTTTCTATGAATAGGGTCAGCAAGACCTTTCCTTCTAATAATAAACAGGTTTTAAAAGATATTCATCTGTCTTTTTTTTATGGCGCTAAAATTGGTATCATCGGTTTAAATGGCTCTGGTAAATCTACTTTGTTAAAGATTATTGCTGGTTTAGAAACTTCTTTTCAGGGAGATGTTCATTCCTCTAAAGATTACACCACAGGTTATTTAGCGCAAGAGCCAGAATTGGATGAAAATAAAACTGTGATGGATATTGTAAAAGAAGGTATGCAAGAAGCTGTTGATTTGATTGCTGCTTATAATGATATTAATAATCAATTTGGTTTGCCAGAGGTTTACGAAAACCCTGATAAGATGGAGGAATTGATGAAGAAGCAGGGAGAGTTGCAAGATCAGATTGACGCTTGCGGTGCTTGGGATTTAGAAACCAAACTAAACATTGCCATGGATGCTTTGCGCTGTCCAGAAGGAAATACACCTATCAATGTTTTATCAGGTGGTGAGCGTAGAAGGGTGGCATTATGTCGTTTGCTTTTGCAAGAACCAGATGTGCTTTTATTAGACGAGCCAACCAATCACTTAGATGCAGAATCTGTACAATGGTTAGAGCAACACTTACAGCAATATAAAGGAACAGTCATTGCTATTACACACGACCGTTACTTCTTGGATAATGTTGCAGGTTGGATATTGGAGTTGGATAGAGGAGAGGGTATTCCTTGGAAAGGAAATTATTCTTCTTGGTTATATCAGAAATCAAAGCGTTTAGCTCAAGAAGAGAAAACAGCGAGTAAGCGTAGAAAAACATTAGAGCGAGAGCTAGAATGGGTGCGTATGACTCCTAAAGGAAGACAATCTAAATCTAAAGCGCGTTTAAGTAATTACGAGAAATTACTCGGTGAAGAAAATAAGGCGCAAGAAGAAAAAATTGAATTATACATTCCGCCAGGACCGCGCTTGGGAACCAATGTGATAGAGGCACAGGGTGTTTCTAAAGCTTTTGGTGATAAGTTGTTGTATGAGGACTTGAACTTCAAATTACCACCTGCAGGAATTGTTGGTATTATTGGTCCAAACGGAGCGGGTAAAACAACTTTATTCCGCATGATTATGGGGCAAGAAAATCCGGATTCAGGAAGCTTTACTAATGGAGACACGGTTAAGGTTTCTTATGTAGACCAACAACATGCGGATATTGATCCTGAAAAAACTATTTGGGAACAAATTACAGGAGGTAACGAGTTAGTAGAGATAGGTGGTAAGCAAGTAAACTCTCGTGCTTATGTAGCTAAGTTTAACTTTGGCGGCTCTGACCAAAATAAAAAGGTAGGTGTTTTATCAGGTGGAGAGCGTAACCGACTGCACCTTGCTATGACCTTACGCGATGAGGGTAATGTTTTATTACTAGATGAGCCAACTAATGACCTAGATGTGAATACACTTAGAGCTTTAGAAGAAGGTTTGGATAATTTCGGGGGATGTGCTGTAATTATTTCGCACGACCGTTGGTTTTTGGATAGGGTGTGCACGCACATCCTTGCATTTGAAGGAGATTCGCAAGTTTACTTCTTTGAAGGAGGTTATTCTGACTATGAAGAAAACCGTAAAAAACGCTTGGGAGATGTTGGTCCAACACGAATTAAGTATAAAAAGTTAAAAAAGTAGTTTATAAGTATCTTGTTGGTTGAAAAAATCTCTACAAAATCAATATATTTGTAGAGTATGAAGTACATTTTGCTCTTTTTCTTATTAATATTTACAACATTAGACTCTACAGCTCAATGTACAATTGAAGTTCAAGATATTTTGCTTTGTAGAGAGAATAAACAATTACAAGTTATTCCAACTTTAACTCCAAGTCCAATTTCTCACTCCTATGAGTTAATTGAAGAACCTTTTGCTCCTGAAGCGTTAATCAACTCTAACATTATTTATCTTCTTGATGATGATGTTGCGGGTCCTTTTGCTTTAGGATTTGAATTTGAGTTTTTTGGTCAGTCGTATACAGAATTTTATATAGGCTCTAACGGATGGGTCAGCTTTTCACCAAATCAGCCTATTAATTATGTTCCTGAAGAGATTCCGAACGCGTCACTAGAAATACCCAAAAACTGTATCATGGGACCCTGGGAAGATTGGGATCCGTCACAGGGTGGAGAAGTAAAATATAGTCTTATTGGATCCCCTCCAACCCGTAAGATGGTTATTGAGTTTTATAATGTAGCCCATTTTATATGTGGAAATGATATTAATTCTTCGGGCTATTTTCAAATAGTTCTAGAAGAAGAAAATAATGATATTTTGGGACATCTTATTAGAAAACCAATATGTGCTGGAGAGAATGCTACATTTGGATTGCATAATTCAGACGGGAGTAGATCATATACTTTTTCTGGAAGAAACGCTTCCGAATGGGAAAGTATAAATCAAACAGTTAGGTTTAATACAAATAACTATACTAATTTGTTTTGGTCCGTAGAAGAAAATGCAGATCCTTCCTTTAACACATTAATATTTACTCCACAAACATCAAGTACATATACTGTAACAGCTTATGATGCGATAGGAAACACTTGTTCCGATGAGTTTGAAATTCTTATATCACCATTACTTGACCCATTTTTAGAAGTTGTTGATAATAATGTTTTACATTGTGATTTAGCAGGTTATCAATATCAATGGTATTTGAATGGAGAAGCTATTGAAGGTGAAGTTTATCAAGATTTAATTTTGTTTGCATTTGGTAGCTATACAGTTGAACTAACAGATGAAAATGGTTGTAACTTCATGTCTAGAGTCCATCTTCACACTAAACCTAACAGTATAGAGGAGCTAATGGAGGTTTTAACAATTGCTGTTAAGAACAATCAGCTAGATATTTGTTTCCCCTTTACTCATTCAACTCTCAAATTTAAGCTTCATGATTTAAATGGTAAAATCATTTATGAATCAGAAGAAAATAACTCATTTATGATCAATAATATTACTAATAAAGGAATTTACCTCTTAAGTATTGTAGATGAATCCGGAATGTTTTCAAGAAAAATAATTATTTTATAAATCCTTATGAATAGTTCTTTATTTCTGCTATTTATTTTAGCACCCATGGTTTTGTTTGCTCAAGAAGATTGTTCGGTAGAGGTAGAGGATTATTTTATTTGCGAAGCTGGTGAATTAGAAATAGAAGGGTTATTTAATCCTAGTTTTGACACATTAATTAACCAATATTCTATAAACTCAATTCCTTTTAATTATGAAGATATTTCTAAAGCGCCAATTATTGATATAGGAGACGATCAAGTAATAGGCCCTTTTGATCTTGGTTTTAACTTTCAGTTTTTCAATCATTCATATGATAAGTTTTGGATTTCATCTAATGGCTTTGTTAGCTTTCTTCCAGAAGCATATGGTGGATATGGAGTATGGGCACTACCTGATAATAGTGGTCCCTACGCTTGTGTGTTTGGAGCTTGGGAAGATTGGAGTCATTATTCTGGTAATTTAAGGTTTTCAACACTAGGAGTATCACCTAATAAAAAATTAGTAGTAGAGTTTGAAGATGTTTCGACATATAGCTGTGGGGGTGGTCAAGATACTACTGGATCTTTTCAAATAACCTTATTAGAAAGTGGTGAAATAGAAATACATACTAAAAATAGATTTCCTTGCACAAATGGTTCACAAGGAATACAAAATAAATCTGGATCATATGCTTTTATGGTTAGTGGTAGAAACAATGAAAACTACACCTCATCCAATGATGCGTTTCGATTTACTCCTCAAAGTAATGCTAGTGTAGATTGGTATACTATTAACAATGAATATGTGGCTAGCGGTGGTAATTTATTATTAGATGCCCAGGAAAGTAATAGCTATATTATTTCCACTAATAACGGATTGGGTTGTTTTTCTTCAGATACTTTTAATGTTCAAGTTTCACTACCAACACCTGAAATTACACAAAATGGCAACATATTACTTTGTGATTTAGGAGGTTACTACTACCAATGGGCTTTTTATGAAGAAATAGTTGAAGGAGAAATATCTCAATATTTATTCCCTGATTCTGAGGGTCACTATTCCGTTTTAATCACTGATACTAATGGATGTACCGTTTCATCAGATTTTTTCAATGTTACATCACTGTCAATTGGCGATTTATCAAAAAGTTATAAGCTTCATCCCAACCCATCAGCTACAGCAGTGCTAAATATTAAAACAAGCAAATTATCTAACCTATCAATATACAGTTTAGAAGGAAAAATAGTTTTTTCTGAACGCTTAAATCTGGGTAGTAATCACCTTAAAACAAATTTACATAAAGGTATATATTTCTTACATCTAGAAAGTGATGGAATAAGAGATATTAAGAAGTGGATTGTTTTGTAAAGGTTTTTTTTATCCTGTAATAAGTGTAACTCCAATCTAATAAGTTAGAATCTTTAGAAGCTTTATAGCTTAACCAAATCCCAATAGGAAGAAAAATGATATTGGCCATCCACATGCCTTCTAAAGCGAGTAATTCACCTTTTTTAACCATCTTTTCGCCAGTCATGTAAAGTACATGATACAGAATAAAAAAGAAGATTGAGACAACTACGGGCATGCCAAATCCGCCTTTTCTTATAATAGCACCAAGAGGGGCTCCAATTAAAAACATAACAATACAAGCAAAAGCTAATGACCATTTTCGATGCCACTCAACTAAATGCTTTGCAACAAGTATTTCTCTGTAATCCTCATCTCTATTAGCGTTTTCAATTAATGCTTTATTTGAGCGTGCTGAGTTGATAGCAGCAGCGTATTGCTTTCTTGCTTGAATAATACTTAAGTCTTTTAACTCCGTATAAGTGTTTTTAGAAAGTGTACTGTCTTTCCCTAATCTTTTGTCTAACTGTTCTTTTGTTTTAGTTGCTTTATTGGCAATTTTGCTGTGTAAAGAATCAATAGAGTTTAGAAGCTGACTATTATTCATCATTGCGTAATGATTTCTGTATAAGTCTTCGCTGCTTCGTTTCATGCCAAATCCAGACAAATCAAAACGCAAAACATCTTTTTTAAATGTTACTCTTTGATGTGGTCTCTTCTTGTTTTCGTTTCTTCTAGTAGATGCATCTGTTTCGTAATAACTATGACCATCTTCTAGAGAAATAATGAAGTATTGCTCATTATCAGAGAGATACATAGATCCTCTTTCTGCTACTATGACTTTATTATTTCCAGATTTATTGTTGTGATCATAAATCATGATTCCTTCTAAGTCTACACCATTGTCATTCTTCTTGTCAATTTTAATAATGAATCCTTCTAGTCCATTATAAAACATTCCTGGCTTAATATTTAAAGCAGGTTTTTGTTTTCTAATATCATAAAGTAAAGTCCCTGCTTTTAAATTCGCATAAGGCATATAATAGTTAGAAAAAAGGAATGATGACATGCTAATAATCAAGATGAAAAACAACAAGGCTGACATTCCTTTTCGAAAAGAAACACCCGCAGATTTCATGGCTATTAACTCATATTTTTCTCCTAGGTTTCCAAAAGTCATAATAGAAGATAGCATAACAGAAATTGGGAGTGCTAACGGTACTAATCTAGCAGAAGCGTAAAAGAGTAATTGTGTAATATCAAACCATTCTAATCCTTTGCCTACAAGGTCATCAATATACTTCCAAAGAAATTGCATCAATAACAGGAAGACTGCTATTAGAAAAGTAAAAACAAAGGGCCCAATAAAGGACTTAAATATAAGTTGATGTAGCTTCTTCACAATATGAACTACAACTAAAAAGTAAGGGTATTATTATGAACCTATAATTTTCTTTAGGTTGTCAATTTGTAAATCCCACAATTGAACAGCATCTTCTTTATCGTCTTCATCATCTGCAAAATCTGTAACAATTAGTGAAATGTCATTGGTTAGTTCGTCTACCTGAATAAGAAATTCAAAGTATTCTTCATCTGAACCCAACCATTTGAAACGCACATGATCATTGTTCTTTTTACTAATAAGGGTAGCTTGTTGCTCACTTCCTTCCCAACTGAAAGTATAAATTCCTTCTCTGTCAACGTTTACATCATCAGCAAACCATTCAGATAATCCGCTTAAAGTACTGAGTCTGTCAAACAATATGTTTATTGAAGAATGTATAGGGTATTCTAATTCGTATTTCATCATTTTTTATTAGAGAATCGTCTTGTTGAGCAATATAGAAAAATATTGGAAAAGACTTGAGTAAAGACTAGTATTTATGTAATATAAAAATACAAGGTCTTTTATGAAGGTCTACTTTTTCTTTTTTCCATTCTTTGGCGGATAATCGCCTAATATATTGAGTTGGAAGCGTTATATCACAAGCAACAACTATTTGGGTTTCTTTATCGCAATAGCTCCGTAAATCATCTAGTAGAAAGTTGTTTCTAAACGGTGTTTCTATGAAAATTTGACTTTGTTTTTGAGTTTTTGAAAACTGTTCTAATTGTTTGATTTTTCTTCTTCTGTCAGCTTTTTCTTTTGGTAAATATCCTGTAAAAGCAAAATTTTGTCCATTCATTCCAGAAGCCATTAACGCTAGCAGGATAGAAGAGGGACCTATTAAAGGAATGACTTCGATATTCTTCTTGTGTGCCCATTTAACAACTTCTGCTCCAGGATCCGCAACGCCAGGACATCCTGCTTCTGATAAAATACCAATATTTCTCCCTTCACTTGCTGGTGATAAAAAACTTGGAATATCTTCAGCTTTAGTTCGTTTATTGATTTCGAAAAACTGTAAATCATCAATTTTTTTTTGTAATCCTGCTTTTTTTAAAAAACGTCTAGCAGACCGTAAATTTTCTACGATAAAAACATCGCA
>PAYR01000042.1 GCA_002715345.1 Flavobacteriales bacterium
AGATAAATGATAGTGCCCTTTTTGGGAACAGAATCCGGCTTACGATTTATTGCATGCTGCCCCTCGTGGGCAGCATTTTTTTATTGATATTTGAAAAATGAAGAAAACACTTTTATTGCTCTTGTTTCCATTCCTATCATTGGCTCAAAATGGTGTAGTAAAATCTGTGACTCTAGATTCAGTAATGATTACAGCGGTAAAAGATGGATTCAGTGTAGAAGAATTTATTCATTATGTAAAAACAGACACTACCTTTTATCAAGGATTTAAAAACCTACGCTACTATAATCATGATTACCACAGTGATTTAAAGTTGTTAAAAAAAAGTGGTGAGGTTTTAGGTTCATTATTCAGATCTGGAAAATATTCAATTATAAATGAGCAGTTAGTAGTTCATATTGACTCTACTTTTGATCACGGAAAAATCTTTAATAGAAAAGGTAAATACCGCCATTACACTCCTGAATTTTTCGATGAAATATTCTTTCCAAAAGACACAATTACTGTTACCAGAAATGCTAGAATTGGAGAAAAGAAAATAGAAGACGAAAACGAACAAAATGAAGAAGATGCTAAAACAATTGTTTTCAGCATAGGATCTGGAGATGTAGAAGCAGGAAATAGTAAAAACAAAAAGAAATTAGCAGTCTTCGATATAGATATGCAACAGTATTACGATTATATAATTTCTCAAGAAATATTTCAAGATTCAATAGAGTGTTACAGCTTCACTGTTCGAATGAAAGAAGGATTGAAAGAAAAAGAAGAAGAACATTTACTCATCAAAGAGTTAGTGTCTTATTTTGATAAAGAAACATTCAATGTTATGTATCGAAAGTATGAAATGTCTTATCGATATTGGTTAATTGATTTAGATGTAAGCGTTGAGATTTATATGGATTATGCAGATGCGGAATTAGTTCCTTCCTATATTCATTATAATGGTTTTTGGGACATTCCTTTTGCGAAAATAGAATATGCTGATTTCAAACTGTGGAACTATAATTTCAAGCCATAAAAAAGCTCGGATTAACCGAACTTTTTTTTTCTAAACATCTTCATGATTTAGTCTTCTTGAGCAGCTAAAAAACGCTCTGCGTCAAGTGCTGCCATACAGCCAGTACCTGCAGAGGTTACTGCTTGTCTATACACATGGTCTGCCACATCTCCCGCAGCAAACACTCCTGGTATTTGAGTTTTAGATGTACCCGCTTCTACATTAAGGTAACCATTCTCATCCATCTCTAATTGACCTTTAAACAAATCAGTGTTTGGTTTATGACCAATAGCAACAAAGAATCCCGTTGCTGGAACAATTGTTTCCTCATTGGTTTGATTGTTGTAAGCAGTAACACTTTCTACACCTTTTTCTCCATTAATACTTTTTGTTTCGTGATTGAACATCACTTCTATATTTGGTGTATTGAATACACGCTTTTGCATAGCTTTAGAAGCACGCATTTGATCTCTACGTACCAACATGGTTACTTTGGTACAAAGCTTGGCTAAATAAGTAGCTTCTTCGGCTGCTGTATCTCCAGCACCCACTACTACTACTTCTTGTCCTTTATAGAAGAAACCGTCACAAATAGCACAAGCAGAGACACCAAAACCATTTAAGCGTTCTTCATCTGGAATACCTAACCATTTTGCTGTAGCACCTGTTGCTATAATTACTGTATCGGCTAACACATTTTTATTACCATCAATTTCTACATTAAAAGGTCTTTCTGACAGGTCTACTTTAGTAACCATTCCCCAACGAGTATCGGTGTCAAATCGTTCAGCTTGTGCTTTGAAATCCTCCATCATTTTAGTGCCGTCTACACCTTGTGGGTATCCAGGATAGTTATCTACTTCTGTAGTGGTTGTTAACTGACCACCTGGCTGTAAGCCTTGTATTACTACTGGGTTTAAATCAGCACGAGCTGCATAAATAGCTGCAGTATATCCCGCAGGGCCCGACCCTATGATTAAAACCTCTATTCTTTCTAGTTTTTCAGTCATGATTATTCATCTTTGGGAGCTGCCAAATTTATAATATTTCATTTACAAAGGGATAATACCTTTCCTCTATCTTATAAACAATTCCTTCTTTTGCAACTGCTTTGAAATAAGTCGCCGATTGACCATACCATATACCATAGCCACCATTAATATTAGTTTGTAGATTTAATGGTTCAGCAAATGGGTTTCCATTACTTGATTGTTGATAATCATATGATCTCCAAAAATTATATGAGGAAATATCAATTTGGCTAATTCTGACTAAAACAGTATCTGGATGAATAAATTCATTATGATTTGAAATAGTTTGTCCCATTTTGAAATATCCTCTTTCACCTTCTTCATAAATAATATCGTCGTATTCACTAGAAATGATACTACTTATATTTCCTCTTTGAAAAAAAGATTCAAAAGAAGTTCCATTTAACCCTTCAAAATCATTTCTTACAAAACCCCATAACGCCTTTGCGAATAATGGATCACGACTTTTCTTTACTATTATATTAGTTGAGTCTTCAGGATTAACCCATTCTGTCATATGTGCTAATCTTTTACTTTCAAACATAATAGTATTTCCTAGTGTATCAGGATCTGAATATCTAAACCAAAAATTCCCTAAGCTATCCTTTGTTGCAAAAGGATCTAGTTTAAACCATATGCTATCAACTGTATGATTATATGGTATTGTAGTCGTAGAAGTGATAGTATCTAAGTTCCAAATTACTTCTAGGTCATATCTGTTTCCATAATCACCAATTACATCTTTATATGGTAAATCATTAAAGTTTGTAATATCAAAAGGCCATTCAACATAGAATCCAGGATATTGTTGAGCAATTGAATAAACTAAAGAATCAATAATTGGATTTTTAGTTTGGATACTATTTATATTAATCAGATTAACTTTTTCACCTCCAGACTTTTTGACACTAACAACAGCGTCAGTTATGAAAATATCTTGATAAGATGATGAATTGATTGTAGAAAAATATGGTTCACTTTTTGTTAACATAACATACGCAGGGTAACCTGCCTGAATTACCCCCTCAACAACAATTTTATTATTTGAATTTGGAGGGGTAAGATTAACCTCTTTTTCACAAGAATAAAAACTGAAAATAATTATTAAATAAAAAAATCTGTTCATAATTAAAAATTAAAATTCCATGTAATTGAAGGTATAATTGGAAATAATGAAACTTGATAAGCTTTAGGAGTTATCCCTCCTTCTGTGATTGAACCATCACCTTCAAAATCGAAATACATAAAGAAAGGGTTTTTTCTATTGTAAACATTATATACACTAAAATTCCAACTTGAGTTAAAGTGTTTAGATTTATTTCTATCATAAATTAAAGAAATGTCAAGCCTATGATATGGTACCATTCTGTAGCTATTTCTATCAGAAAACTCAGTGATGAGATTTCCGTCGATTATATAACGATCTGCAGGTGGTGTAAATGTGTTTCCAGTTGCATATACAAAAACTGAGGAAAAAGTTAGTTTAGAATTTAATTTATGAGAAAATGTTACAGATAAATCATGTGTTCTATCATATTTTGCAGGAAATTCTAATCCATCATTTAATTCTTCAAAAATACGATCTGTTTTAGAATATGTATAGCCAATCCATCCTGTAGATTTACCCTTAACTTTTTTGATAAACACCTCTACACCTTTAGAAGTACCTGATCCAAATGTAAATGAACCTTCCTGACTTCCATTCGTGTTATCTTCTGGAAAAGCTCCTTCTTTATACTCAATTAAATTTTCCATGTTCTTACTATAAATCTCCAATGATGTTTCCCATTTGTTGTCTGATAGGTTTTTAAAAAGACCTATAGCAATTTGTTTAGAGTATTGAGGCTTAATTGATTCTGCCGAAGGAATCCATAAATCCGTAGGGGTTGAAATACTCGATAAACTTGCTAGGTGTATATATTGATAATTTTCATTGTATGAACCTTTAATAGATGAGCTTTTGTTTATATTAAATCTAGCAGATATTCTTGGTTCAATATTTCGATATACATTAGAAGTATCTCTTGTCCATTCCTTTCTTAAAAAAGAATTGATATTTACATTATTACCATATTGAAAACAGCTATATCGTAAACCAATATTCATTGCAAATTGATCTGTAAACTCTATATCATCAAGAATATAAAGTGCTCCTTCGTTTGAGTATTGTTTAAAAATATTTTCAGGTTCAAAACTAACCTCACCAGATCTTCCTGAAACACTTCCTGGTAAAAATGTGTGATAGGTTAATAAACCTCCAAATTTTACTTTGTGTTTATAATTTGGTATGAAAGAAAAGTCAATTTTTGAGTTGATATCACGAATACTTGATGATAATTTGAATTCAAATTGATTTTGTTCTGCACCAAATGAAAATTGATAATCACTAAAAATTAGTGAGGCGTTCATAAATAACTTTTCACTAAATAAGTGATTCCATCTTGCTGAGGCTGTTGCATTTCCCCAAGGTATATCAAATTTGAAACCTCTTTTTGAATTTCTATAAGTGAAAACATCTCTACCTAAATATCCACTTAAAAACAATCTGTCTTTATCAGATATTCTATAGTTGACTTTGGAAGTCAAGTCATAAAAATAATAACCAGATCCTTTTGCTGAAGAAGAATCATTAATGAAAGGATTAACTAATACATCAATATATGTCCTACGACCTGAAATAATAAATGAGCTTGTATCCTTAACAATTGGGCCTTGAACTGTAAATCTAGAGGAAATTAAACCTATACCACCATCAACTTCATATTCTCTATTATTTCCTTCTTTCATTGATATGTCTAAAACAGAAGATAACCTTCCGCCATAGTTAGCTGGCATGCCTCCCTTTATTAAGTTAATATTTTTAATTGCATCAGCACTAAAAACAGAGAAAAAACCGAATAAATGTGATGCGTTATATACGGTTCCTTCGTCTAATAAAATTAAGTTTTGATCAGGTCCCCCACCTCTAACGTAAAAACCAGAAGTGCCTTCTCCTGAAGATTGCACACCTGGAAGTAATTGTATAGTCTTTAATACATCTACCTCACCCATAAACGCAGGTAATTCTTTTATAGTTTTTACCTCTACCTTTACTTGACTCATACTGGTAGCTTTTACATTTTTGTCGGGAGCATCCGCCTCTACTACCACTTCATCAGTTAAAATAGAAGAACTATTTAAAGAAACATTGATGCGCTTATTTGTTGTTAAGCTGATTTTTTGTTCTTGCGATTCCAAGCCTAAAAAAGAAAAATTTATGCTGTAGTTTCCTTCTTTTACAGTAAGGGAATAAAAACCGTATTGATTGGTACTAGTGCCTTGCATACTCTCCTGCAGATAAACGGTAGCTCCAATAAGATACTCCCCAGTTTCGGCCTCTTTTACATAACCGCTTATGGTATAACTTTCTTGTGCAAAAACACTGAAAGTAAAACAATTAAGTAAAAGCCATAAAAATTTCTTTTTCATTGATGTTGAACGCTTTTGAATGTATAGCTTTGCAAAGCTAAACGATTAACGATTATCTCTGATTTTTATTTCGTTATTTTTTCGGGATGTGGCGCAGTCCGGTAGCGCACTCGCATGGGGTGCGAGTGGTCGCAGGTTCAAATCCTGTCATCCCGACAACATTTTTTAAGCTTTTATCTAAGGGTTTGAGTTCTTCAAACCCTTTTTAATTAACTCATTTTAAGGGTTATATATCACTTTAATAAAGTGATTATGAAGGTAAAAATATATCATTTTGATATATATTAGATATATAGCCTTTATCACTATTTTATCACATTTATATATCATTTGATTTCAGCTAGTTAGCTCAAAATAATAGCTTTACCATGACTGAAAATATAAAAAATGAGGTCACCCAAAAAGGTCACCTAAAATGAATGTAAAATTTAACATCTGGGTATTTCTTAAAAAAGGAAAAATAGACAACAATGGTTTATGTCCTATATATATGCGCATAAAACTTAATGGTGAGTGCATTGAAAAAGCGACAAAATTGTTTTCTAATCAAAATGATTGGAATACAAAAAATCAAAGAACACGTAATAACGATCTTACCAATCTAGAAATTGAGTCTCAAAAAGCTAAAATATACAACACCCTCAGTCAGTTACTAGATGAAATAGATAATGTAACAGTATACGATCTAAAAAATAGACTCAATAAAAAGACAGTTAGACCTACTATTTTATCAGAGATTCAAGCGCATAATCAAGAAATGGAATCACAGGTTCCATCTAGATATTCACCTGGAACGCTTAAGAACTATTTAACTCTTTTAAAACATGTAACTAATTTTCTATCCTTTGAAAATAGAAAGAACATCTATATAAAGAATGTAAATCACGGCTTTATTATCCGTTTTCAGAGCTTTTTACTAGCTCATACCAACTGCACCAACAATGGAGCCATTAAGGTTCTACAATCGCTTAAAAAGATTACTACAAGATCAAGAGCCTTTGGATTCATGCAACATGATCCCTTTTCATTGATTAAATTTAAGAAAAAGCCCTTTGCTAGAGGTTTCTTAAATCTAGAGGAGCTAAATAAAATAGAAACAATAAATCTCCCTCCTACTCTAGAAAGAGCAAGAGATCTATTTGTTTTTAGTTGTTATACGGGACTTTCATATATAGATGTTGATAAACTAAGAGAACATCACATTATTAAAGGAAGTGATGGGCTGTTATGGATCAAGACTAAAAGAAAAAAGACCAATAGTAGATGTGATATTCCACTTTTAAAAAGAGCAGAAAGAATTATTAATAAGTATAATGGTAAATACACGAATAGAATATTTAAAAAATTAACCAATCAGCGTGTTAACGCTTATTTAAAAGAGATAGCAGCTATGTGTGGTATTCATAAAAGAGTTACATTTCATCTAGCTAGACACACCTTTGCAACTACTGTTACACTAAATAATAATATCCCCATAGAAACAGTTTCAAAGATGCTTGGTCATTCAAGAATTAATACAACACAGATTTATGCTAAATTACTAGATAAAAAAGTAGCAAAAGATATGTTGAAAATTCGCTATTTATAAAATTATAATTTTATAAATAAAACTATATATTTAAATGCTAAACAGCTTAGTATGGAATTCAATCTATATAAATGTGATTTTTCAGATGATTTTAAATTATTAGAATCTGATAAATTGTTAAGTAATAATATAATTTCAAGTTTAGATAAAATTCAAACTGAAATAATTTTTGAGTTTGAAAAAAAGCAAAAAGGAAAATATGGAATTAGTTCATTAGGAAACGAAATTAGGTTTAATAAAGCAATACAAAGTCAATTTTGTAATTCTAATCATAATGAGGTTTTGCTTAAAATGACTGAACATCACAGATCATTTTCATATTTTTTTTGTGAGCAATTAGCAAAATTTCAAAACGAGAATTTATATTTTTTGATTCTTTCTAAAGATTTTGGAGAAAAAAGTAGAATTGTTGATAAGAGCTTTCCAAGTATAAAACATATTAATTATCAGATTTCGAATTTACTAACTAACTTTCAAGTTAAAAATCTAAAAAGAGATGTCTATTTTATCGAAATTTTATCACTAGAAGGATATGGTTTTGTAGAACAAAGTAAAAATTTAAGAAAAATATTTAAAATCAACTCATGAACAATTATATATATGATAATATATTAACACATATTACAGCAGGTAATAATGTTAGATATTTTTTACAACCATGTGATGTATATGAATTTTTTAAACAATCCCGAGTTAGAAAAGTTCCTGATTATCAAAGACCATATTCATGGTCACAAAAGAATGTAGATGAATTACTTTTCGATATAGAAAAAGTTGCAAACGATGAAAGAGAATCTTGGTTTCTTGGGCCAGTTTTCAGTACTAAGCAGCAACTTTATGACGATGTCTCTCAAGTATTAGATGGTCAACAACGAATCACAACCATTCAGTTAATTCTTGTTGAAGCCTCAATAATTAAAAATAGGATTCAAAATTTAAATTTATCAAACAACCAAAATCTTGAGCAACAGTTGCAGTCATTAATTACAAAATGTAATGAATCAACATTTTATTACGATAACCAAAGTAATCTCCAGATTAAATTTGAAACTGAAAATACAATTATTGATTTATTTAAAAATTACATTGAGAAATTCATAGGAGCTAACTCAAAAAATTATAATGAAAAAGTAAAAGAGTTTGAAGACGAAGCTAAAAGACTTGCAGCAAAAGGATCACCAACTGCTAATAATTTAATCGAAGCAAGAGAAACTATTTCAAAGTTTCTTAGCCAGAATTTCATCCTTCAGGATACAATTAAAGGAGTTGAGGATTTAATAAAATTTTTAACAGCTTTACTACATAAATGTTGGTTAATAGAAGTTCCAATCATCGAAGCAAATGCTTCAATCCAAATTTTTGAATCATTAAATAATAGAGGGAAATCATTAACTCTTTCAGATAAGTTACGTTATAAATGTCTCATTAATTGTGCCGACGACAACTATAGAGATAAATTGATGTATGAATGGAAGGATATATATAAAGGTCTTGATTTATTAACTCAGGGTAAAAACTCATTTTTTAAAAACGAAGAAGATTTTTTTAAAGTTTTTTTTAATACAATAAATAAGAAAAGCATTAGTAGAGAAGGCAAATTCATTCAAGTATTTGAAGACGAATATTTAAAAAAATTATCTAAATCTAATGATCCTGATTTTGGTATAAAAAAATTCATTGAAGATGTACTAAAAATCATTGATTTCTATGAAAACGTTTTATTGAATAGTCTTAGTCTAAAGAATAAATTTGTAGCTAAATTCATTAGTCAAAACAAAGAACAACATAAGGTAAGAGCATTGCTTCAGCTTGTTAAAAAAGGCTTAAACTTTTCTGACAATTCAAGGTTTTTACTTTTTGATATTATTTTAAAATATTATGATGATGATCAGCATTATATTTTAGTTCAAAGTATATATTCCTTTTGTAAAGTGGTTTTTGTATATGAGTGCCTCAAACTAAAAAAATCTCAGGAAATAAGGAACGATTTTTTGGGTATCGTTTTTGATACAAACAATAATAATATTACATTGATGCAATATATTAGTGATAATGATAAAACTTTTTCTACCAATGTAGTGAATACAAATAATGTATTAATGACAAATGACAACAATGAAGCTTCATTTATCATTTATTACTATTGTTATTTAAATGAATATAATTCTTTAATTTATGCTAATGAAACTCAATATAAATTCGAACAGTTAGAACACTTTTTCCCAGCTAAGTGGGAAACAAATTGGAAAGGTAGTAACTTTAGTAAATTAGACATAAATCAATTCTTAAGTGATTTAGAAAAAAAAGGTAATTTCTCTAGTTATTGTAGTAATTTATTTAAAAATCCTGATAACATTCCTCACATTTTTAATGAGATAAGACAGAAAGAGACTTTAGAATTATTAAAGAATGACTCTAAACAAAAAGATACACTACTACAATTCATTGGTAACAAATGGGTATTACATGCTTCACACAATATTAGTGCATCTAATAAAAGTTTTGAAGATAAAATAAAGAAATACAAGACTAAGGATGAAATTCAACTTCCAATAAATAGTAATAAAGCAGGAATTGGATTTGATAGTTATAATAGGTTTGGCTACAAAGAAATAATTTTAAGATCACTAATAATAATCGATGGTATTTTTGGATCTTTTAAGTCAGAATGGGATAATAATAATTAGATTTTAATTCTATTTGCTAGAATTTCACCTATCTTTTCTATGACTCCAACAACTAAAGCATTACCCATGAAAAATGCTCTTTTTGTATTCGTTATACCTTCAAGTTTAGTGTGATTATCTGGAAACATATTCAACCTTTCTAATTCAATCGGCAATAATCTTCTGTAGGTTCTACCGTTTTTAATTAAATGTTTAAATCTAGATGCAGACTTCCCTCCTTCAGCAGTGATTATTGTTCTTGATGCCTTATTTAAATCGTCAATTAAAGACATCTTACCTTCTGAAAACCAATATTTGTAGCCTGTTTCCTTATTAGTTCTTAGTATTTTTTTTGCTCCTTTTTCGATTTCCCATTTGTGCAAATTTTCTTTTGAAATTTTAAATTCATTTGGGACATTTTTATTCGGTTCAAGAACATCTCCTAGGGTCGAGTATTTGTAAAGTATATTTTTTGAATTATCTACTTCATTATCAATACAATAAAATAATCTATTAATCATTATCCCACTTTTTAAAAATGGTGATTTAGCGTTTTTTTTATGAGCATAATTAAATTTAGAACTGATTTTATTTAAACTACCTTCTATTTTACCCTTTGTAATATCTTTTATATTAAAATCTTTTATTGCAAAAGCATTATTTAAAATACCATCTTTCAAAAAAAGTTCCTTTTGAGATGATATTTCTTTATAGATATTAGTGTTTTTCTTGTAGGCAATTATAAATACTCTTTTTCTTCTTTGAGGCATACCGTATTCTGCTGCATTAATTATCCTCCATTCAACGGCATACCCTAAGTCAGATAAAGAAGCGAGCATAATAGCAAAATCTCGACCTCTTTGCTTAACTGGTGAACTTAGCAATCTGTCAACATTTTCTAGTATTAGATAAGATGGTGAACGCTCCCCTTTTTTTCTTAATATTCTTTCGATTTGCCACCATAGAACTCCCTTTTTACCAATAAGTCCTTGTGATTTTTTAAGTGTTGTTGCTACTGAATAATCTTGACAGGGAAAACCTCCGACAAGTAAATCGTGATCAGGAATTGTATCAAATTTGTTTTCTACAACATGTGCTATGTCTTCACATGAATGATTAGAGTTTGGCCATCTGTTTTTATAAACAAGATTTGCATGTTGAATTGTTGGTGTCAAAGGTTCATATTGATTACTCCAGATAATTTCAAATGGTGTTTTAATATCTTTCTCATATCCACTTGATGCAGATTTATTATCCCACCCTTCTAAACCTAGTCTAAATCCGCCAACACCTGCGAACAACTCTACAACTTTAATTTTTTTCATAATAATTTTCTAAACTAAAGTAAATTCATTTCGTAATAAACTTTTTTATATGCTTTGTCCTGCAATGTCTTCACTTGTAAACATGCCAATTATTTTATTATCCATTTTTCCATTTTCGGTTATAAAAACACTACCAATTCTCTCACGATTTTTAATAGCATTTTCAAATATTTTATATACCTCAGTCAATTTGTCAATTTTCCTCAGAAAGTAAAACTTCTCATCATAATCATTAATACCTATATAATCTTTAATTAATTCAACAGTTGATGTTTTTTCTATTTCAAATATTTCTTCTTTTAGTATACAATTAAACAAGCTGTTTTCACTTAAAATACCTATTGTAAATCCTTTATCATTCACTACAGGCACATGTGTATATACATTCTTTTTCATATCATTCATAACTAAATTAAGATTAGAAGACAGTTTACAACTATATATATTTTTTATACACTTATCCCAGGTTTTTAATGGAAATAATATTCTGTCTCTTATATCTTTATATTTTGAAACAATATCTTTATGAGGTTCAGCAATTGGTTTTGACTCATATGCACTATGAACTATAGCATTTCTAAGTCTAGCAAAACTTATTAAATCTTCTTTATATTGTTTAATTATAGGATTTTCATTTGAGGACTGATATATCAATGAAGTGTGACCAATTCTTTCATTTTGTTTTGATGAAGAGTATTCATTTCTAAGAAAACTTTCAATTTCATTATAAATATCAATAAATTCTTCGTGAAGTTCTATCATTTGTAATTGATTTTAGATTTTTAAAACATTTAAATAGTTTTCTTTTAATTATTTCTTAGTCATTCATTTTATGAATATCAATCAAAAATTAATGTTAAAAATGATTTCTACTTAAATGTAATTTTTTGTTTTCCTGACTTGAAGTGCATCCAAATTGGTATCTTATCACCTCTATAAAAGAGTCGTGGATTTAATATATCAAAAACTGACTCTATACCAATATAATGTTGATTTATTGAAGACTGTTTGTATATTTCATTAATTAAATTTCTTCTTGCAGTTTTATAATCTCCTAAGTATTTATCAAAATCATTATAACCAATTGGCCCAGACTTCATTAAATTAAAAAGAAGATATTTATTGACTCTTAAAAACTCATACCTTCCATACACATATCTATTAGCTAAAGATTCTTCTAAGGAGCCATAGGGTGGTTTATTATAGGTTTGAAGATATACGTTTGTTGAATATTTCTTATATAAGTTAGGGTCCTTTAAAATAAGCTCAATAACTGTAGCTGCTTGATCTGTAATAAAATGAAATAACTCATGAGTTAATAAATAAAAAAATGATGTTGTTAATGCATCATTTTTTGATTTTGTATATGGATAGTTATATTGCCAGAAAAATTTAGCATATTTTATTAAACATGATTGTTTAATATGAATTCCCCAGTCTCTTAAGCCGTAATGATATGAAGTGTACCATGCACAAGTTGATGTTGGGATACGATCTTTTGAATCATCGTTTTTTTCTTTGGGGAAGTTTTTATAATGTTCTCCGCATTCAGTATATGTATAATTACCTGTTTCAGTTTTGTCCATTAAATCTTTACAGTCAGGAATAATTTGTTTACCCCAGTCATCATCTGATTTGATATCAATAATTATATCTTTCCAATCAAGTTTGTAAATGAATTCACTAATTTTTAATTTCTCATATTTTTCTGACTTGAAGTCTGAATATTGACCAAAACTTACAATGTTTTCATTTTTTTCATTTTCTTGACGACCAAACATCTCGAAATAATCTTGAATTAAAGAATTGTTATAACTATTGTACATATTTTATCTATAAATTTTAGCTAATTTATGAATATATACGATACAAATTGTTTTGTTCAAAATGTTATATTATTTTTGATGCGTATCAAGAGTTACCGAGAGTATACCAACCGAGCTTACCCAGCCACGGTGGAAAAGAGATGTGAGGTCCCCGCCTAAAATTAATAGGGTATTCTAATCGCTTACTTGATGCAATATGTTTAATTTAAAGTATTGTATTATGACTAAAAAAGAAAAAAGTAGAATTTTAAAAAATTCTGAATGTTTAAGGATGTTTAATGAGAGTGAATATGGACATTATAAACTTAAATGGTTGTCAAATTTTAATCTTGAATATTTAATATCTGAAGATTACATTGAAAAAGTCTCACTCTCAGAGTATGTTAAAGTTGAGGAAAATAAAATACCATTATTTATAGAATCCCAATATGGAATTACACCTAATATCAATCATTTATTGATTGATGGAGAAAAAAGAATTATCGCAGTAATTCATAAGGCTAAATATTCATCTTTTGTCTTTTCATTAACTCTTTACGATTACGTTCATGAAAAAAGACATAGAATTATTGAGTTTTCAAACAATAAAGTCATCAAAAAAAATGGTATTAACTGGATGAGAAAAATGATTGATTTTAATCAATAAATTTTATTTCAAAAAGAATATTTTTTTAAAATCTTTTATTCTAGTACATTCAATTTATTGTAATAATTAATGAATTTTTAACTTGAATTTTAGCGTATTTATTAGAGTATTTTTTGACTAATTATTAAGGTATTTTTTAATGAATTTTTCACAGTATTTTTTTGGGTGGCTTTTAAAAGTGAACTAATTTCATAAAACAGCTCAAAAATAAAAAGCCCTATGATTAGGGCTTTTTTTGTTTTGATTGTATTTTCATGTGGAAATAACTAGAGTTTAAATATAAAATCTTCATACTTAGCAGGTGTCTGGTTCCACCCATAAGATCCAGATTCATGCCAAGATTTACTTTTTAAAATGTTATCAGATAATTTTTTCACGACAGTATCATGATTATAAATTTTAATTTCTTCATTTTCTATAAAAGATATCCAAATATCTTTTCCGAGATATTTCTTATCAACACTAAACCTTCCTTTCAACTGAATCTTTAAAAAATTCTCACCAGAAATATGAATCGCAATAAAATCTGAACCTTGCCAATCGTCATTTAACCAAATACAGTTATACCCATAGTCAGCTAAACTTGATGCAACCTTATGAAAATTATAATTTTCTTTTTGTTTAGAATTTAGCTGACTATATCTAACTTTTTTAAAAAAATCAAACTGTGTTTTATTAAAATCAAATGATGAGATTTCATTTTTTGCCCATTTAGGATATCCATTTGTAGTAGAATATATACCATATTTACTCCAAGAAGTAAATGCTGAACCATCTGGCTTAAATCTATCAATATTATTTTCAACAACTTTGTCGTGATTATATTGAAAACCTTGGTTTGGAACAACTATTATATTGCCATTTCCATATAAATTTTTAGACAACACGAAGTATTTTTTTTCAATTTTCATTTATATATAAAAATTTGTGACCTCTTTAAGTGACCTAATCTATTAAAATAACTTTAAAAGAAAAAGCTCCATGATTGGAGCTTTTCTTGTTTTGTTTATGTTCTCGGTTGGTTAGAGATGGTTATTTATTCAATAATGATTCTCTTCTCAACATCTCTAATAAATTCTGTTTTAGCATCTGCATATTCATTGGAATCTTTCCATTCTTTTTTGGAGAGTGAATATTTTAATTGTTGATATTTTTTTCTAGTATTATTATTAAATCTTAATTCATTTCTAAAAGCTATATGTCTTTTAAACCAAATACTATTATATTTTACTAAATGAATGTGCGCTATTCTTCTTTCGTTTTCCTCCAGCAAGAAGAATCTTCTGTTGGGTGTTTCTAATTCATACTCCTTAATATATTGATATCCTAAATTTGTGATAGATTTAATGTAATCATCTAATTTTTTCGAACGAATTCCTATTAGAATATCAATTATTGGTTTTGAAGCAAGTTTTTTTATAGAAGTACTTCCTATATGTTCAATTACAATATCATTAAAATTGATACTTTTTTTAATTTCCGACCTTAACTTTTCAAAGAGTATAGGCCAATTTTTATCATATGGAAATATCTTGATTTTCATATTTTCAAATATAAAAAAAGACCTATTAATGGGTCTTTTAGTAAATGTTCGCGGATGGTTAGTTTAATATAATTATTTACCAATCACCATCATTATTTTTTAAATGCTCATCAACATTATTTATCCATTGATCTATGGTATATGCTAATTTAATTTTCATTTGATCATAATACTTTGAGTAAATGGACTTTATCTCTCCATTCTTAAACATTTGACTCCATTCTGTTTGAATAAAATCATTTGCATAACCTGAAGTACCCGAAGGTATAACTGTTAATTTATATCTTCCGTTTTTTACTCGCACACTGATATTATAATAGAATCGAGATAATCTAACACCGTCGATAAATTGAACTGTCCAAGAATTGTTAATTTGATTTTGTCTTCTTGAATCCGCATCTCCAGTTGATGCAAAAGAATTATAATCACCATTCATAGCAGAAGCAATCCCTCCAATAGCATTATTAGTTCGCATCTGTTTCGTCATTATATTTGCATCTTGTAATGGTTGAAATGTAACCATAAAGGCTTCAATTACTTCGCTTTGACTTATTGTAGAGTCAAATTGAATAACACCTACATATTTCTCATTTGGAGTGTTATTTTCTTCCCACAACATATTTTCATTTGATGTAGGGATTCCTCCATATGTTTTTATAATTTTTTTGTCACTTTGACTGAAAACTAAAAATGGAAACATTAATAGCATCAATAAATAATTTTTCATATCAATAAAATTTAATCAAATTTAATAAAATTGTTATTAGTCTTTTATATTAGAATGTTCGCGGGTGGTTAGGATTAGTCGAGTTTTTTTAAAAAAATACTTAATGACTATTTTTTATATTTGAAACTTAACAATTTTTGATTATGAAAAAACTACTACTCATACTACTAGTTTTAATGTGTACATCTATGTTAGCTAACGCTCAAATTTTAGGATGTATGGATGCCAATGCCTGTAATTACAATCCTTTAGCTAATGTTAGCGATGGAAGCTGTCAGTATAGTTATAATGAAGCTATAAATATGTTTGATCTTGACACAACAAATTATAATAATTCAGATCCATCAGCTTTCGTTGTCATAAATGATATTGTATATTTTGTAGTAAACAATAATTATGATGTAAATACTAGACTTTTCAAGTATGACCATACAATTGACAGTGTTATACTCTTGCAAGTTTTACCTACAATTAACCCCTTTAAATGGAGTTTTGTGGCTATTAATGATATTTTATATTTCCAATCAGCAGGTAATTTTACTAACCTTTCATATCCTTTATGGAAGTATGACACTTCTGTTGACAGTCTTATGTTGGTTCATGAGATAGGTGATAGAATTTATGATTTGACTGTCCTGAATGATGTTTTATATTTCAGATCCTGGGGGGGGCCTGATACAACAAATTCATCTCCATCATTTGTAAATATTAGTAAAGATCTTTGGAAGTACGACCCTGCTATTGATAGTGCTATGTTGGTTTCTGATATTATTCCAGAATCACAGGTGCTCGATTTTTTTGAAATAACTCTCATGAATGATATGTTATTAATTGGAGCAGTAGATAGTAATAATATTTATAAGTTTTGGAAGTATGACCCTGCTATTGACAGCTCTATGTTCATTTTTGATACAAGTGTTTGGCCATTCCTTCAAATCTTAAATAGTGGTTCCATTGTTATGAATGATATTTATTATTTTGGAGCAAAGGATAATATTCATGGTTATAATGTATGGAAGTATGATCCTACTATTGACAGTGTTATGTTGGTGTATGATATTAATCCAAGTAATAATTACGGCGGCATGGATTATCCCTTTTTTCAGACAATCTATCAGTTTGCTATTATGAATGATATTTTATACTTCATAGCAAATGATGGTATTCACGGTAAAGAGCTTTGGAAGTATGACCCTGCTATTGATAGTGCTATGTTAGTATATGACATATATCCAGGACAAAACAGTTCAAGTGACTTGCAAGGTGATAATGTTACATCACAGTCAGATGGAAATTTTTTTACTGTTATGAATGATATTTTATATTTTCCAGCAAACGATGGTATTCACGGAAGGGAGCTTTGGAGTTATAACCCTGCTATTGATAGTGCTATGATGGTTTATGATATTTATCCAGGCCTAGGTTCTAGCGTGAAATACAATGATAGACTTGGACTTGTCCATAATGATATGTTATTTTTTAGTGCAAACGATAGTATTCACGGAATGGAGCTTTGGACTTATGAATCAACCCAAAATATAGCTTCTGTTAATACAGAAATGATTTCAGCTTGTAACACCTTTACTTGGATAGATGGAAACACTTATACTGCATCTAACAACACTGCCGCATTTACATATACTAATGTGTCAGGTTGTGATAGTGTAATTATACTTGATCTTACAATCAACAACAGTAACACTGGAATTGACACACAAGAGCACTGTGATGCCTACACTTGGATAGATGGAAACACTTATACTGCATCTAACAACACTGCTACATTGACATTGACTAATGCATCAGGTTGTGACAGTGTAGTAACACTAGATCTGACAATCAAACCTTCTCCAGAACAATTAATCATTAATCAGTATTGGTCTACCACATTTAATACTGGTGAAAGTTTTGCTTATCAATGGTATTTAAACGGAGAAGTCCTGGAAAATGATACAACAGAACTACTCAACTTTATTCAAGGTGGAAGCTATACTGTAGAAGCAATCAATAGTTTTGGTTGTAAAACAATGTCTGAGGCCTTTGTGATAGGTACTTTAGAAAGAAATTTTGATACAGAAATAGATTTTATGGTTTATCCTAACCCTACAAAAAATCTTGTGTTTATTGAACTAATGGAGGAGTTGGGGACGGAAGGTGATATTATAGTCAGTGACTTGGTCGGTCAAACTCTCAAAACAATTGAGCTAAAAGAGAGCAATTCTAGTTTGATTGATTTTAGCATTTTTAAAAATGGACCATATATCATAACAGTTAAGTATCCTAATGGTCTTCAATTAAGTAAAACCATTATAAAGAATTAATCATGAAAAAAATATTATTTATAATCACTTTAATGCCTTGTATAGCCATGGGGCAAATTACAGATAAGCTTTTTGTAGAATTCAATATGATATTTGTTGACGACTTAGAATATACTGATAAGGATGTCAATCTCTTTTCACCTGACATGTCAAGTGGTCACAATAGTAAGTCTGAGATCAAAAATGGCGTAAGTGCTAGTTTAGGTTATAATTTTTCTAATAAGCTATCTTTTGGCGTATCATATATTGAGTCAAATATTTCTGCTTCCAACGACATTGAATATTTTGAAGGCAGTTTTACAGACAAGAGTATTTTTGTAAATTATGATTTGTATAATATTCAAAAAATTGTATGTTTTGCTCAAGCCAGTATGGGAGAAGTAGAGTATAACGCTAGTCGTTTTTTAGTATATGATGATTCAGAAATACCAATCAATTCCCCTAACGGCAAAGCAAATAAAAAGGCTTTAGGGTTAGGGTTGCAGATGAATATTCACAACCATACAGCAATAGTTGCGAAATATATCATCAACGAAATAGCAGACGATGGCTTTGATGGATGGGATTATGGATCAGGTGTTGATCGTTTTGCTACATTTAGTATTGGATTAAACTTCAAACTTTAAAACAAATTTTACTCTATATTTAAATAAAAGTTATACAAGTGATTAAGAAAAAAATAAGAAATTCATTAGCAAGTAAACTACATAAGATATCTGATGAAATCAGAATAGATTGGTGTTATGACACATACGTTAAGCTAGTAAAATATGATATTCCTGATACAACTGATGATGATGTCAAAGGTTTAGAAAAAAATATTGATATAATACATAACCTTTTCATTGAAGAAAGTGTCACAAGTCCAGATTTATTAGTGTTTATTAGAAATTTTGAAATTTTTACAAAAAAATTATATTTCATTCTTGATAGGTATAAAAAAATAGATGAGTCAATAAGGTTAGATTATAGTTTGCGTAAACCTTCATTTTCTAAATTTTTAACAACACTAAACAAAGCCAAAGCCGAGTCCCAAATATTTGAAGTAAAAGACCTAGATCAACCTACCATTTGTGATGAAGTGCTTTTAAGATTAAGAGCTCAAATAGAAGAGGAAGGTATTGATGAAAAAGAAAAATTAAAGTTATTAGAAAAGCTAAATAAACATGAAAAAAGATTTTCAAACAAGAAAATTGATAGATATATGCTTGATTCATTGGTTTATAGAAATGACAATGTTCACCAAGGTAAAGACTATGATCTTAGTAAAAAGATAGAACTCTTTCATACAATCTTTATCACAGAACTTTACTTTGTGTTTTCTTTCATTGATGAACTTAATGAATCATTTCGGATAGAGTCAACAAACACAGAGCTAATTCAGGAATATGTTAATTCAAAAATAGAACAACTTGAGCAAGATGAAAAAAGGTATGTTCCTTTATCTCTCAAGAATTTAAGTGACCCTACAAAAGAAAATACATTTTTAAATGAGATTTATAAAAAAGAAAACCAATTTCAAATAATCGGTAAAGGTGGAAATGGCAAGACAACGTCACTAAATCATTTATTTTATCAGTGTCTAAAGGATTTTAAAAATAAAAATACTGAAATGATTCCTGTTTTTTTGAATCTGAATAAGATTCAAGAAAAAACCAGTATTTATATTGAATTAGCTAAAACAATAAACACCAATGAAGAAGATTTAAGAAAATTAATAGAAGAAAATAAAATACAACTTTTTTTAGATGGAATAAATGAAATACATTCTCCTGAAATACAACAACAGACTTTACAAGATATTGATGAAATATCTAAAGAATTCCCTAAAACAAAATTATTTATTACTTCGAGAGAACAATCTGATACTGAATTCCTTAACTTTTTTGATTTTCCTTTATATCAGATTCAGGAATTAGAAGATAAACAAATTGAGAATTTCATTATTAAATATTGTAATGATTCAAAAGTTTCTGAAAAAGTTTCTGAAATAATTAATCAACAAGATCAATCATTAAGATTACTATTTAGAAAACCGTTATTATTATCGAGATCAATTGAGATTTGTAAAATTGAACCTAATCTTCCAAAAACTGAGTATGATATTATTAGAATTTTCATTGATAAACTTTTAAAAAGAGAGAAGATAGAGAAAAAAGATAAAATATTAAATGTTGATTTTTATAAATATATTTTAGCTGGAGTTGCATCTTTAATTCATAGCGATTATGGATTAACTAATATATCTATTCCGAAATTTAAATTTATTATGCTTATAAATGATGCAGCAAAAAATATAGGTTATGGAATAGGAGAAACAAATCAAATGAGTTCAGAATATATATTTAGAATTAGTTATGAATTAGAAATTATTTCTTTCGAAAATGATGATGATGTTAAATTTTTTCATCAAAATTATTTTGAATTCTTCAATTCCTTGTACATAAAAAATTACTTAATTTAATAGATATTTTTATTTATGAATAGGGAGCTAATTGAAAAATATCCCCCAGGTGACCGATCCAATAGTCAAATTTATAATTTATTGTTTGACACATTACCCGCTGACAAATCATTTGAATTATTAAAAGTTCTCATAGATTATTCTACATTACTTCCAATAACAATTTATAATAGGACATCTAATAATGATTTACGCACCAAATAATTAAGCTTTATGAACTAAGAATAAATAAATTTTGGAAAACACAAGTTAAAGAATACAACATTAGTAATAATAGAACTTACAATAAATCTATTAGTATAGCTAATGTTAGAACTTTATATTCCGATTATATATGTGTATTTATAATTTCGAATGAAATTTCAGAATTTGAAAATTTGATAAGAAAAATGTTGTGTAGTCAACATTTTAATTCTTTCACTTTAAATAATTTTTCAAAACGAATTATATTTAATTTAAGTGCTTCTGAGATAGAAAGGTTAATTTCTTTCATTTTAAAATTAAAAGAAAAGTCAAATGATGAATATCAAATATCATCTCTCACTTCATTTTTAAATTCAATTATTATAGTTAGCAATGAAAATTATATCTTATTAAAAAATTACTCTAATGATATTATTAAAGATTTATCAAAAGAACTAGAAATTCAAAAAAGTTATTTAAATGAACTTTTGAATATAAATTACTTATCACAAGAAGTAAATGGTTCGGCTGTATCTTATGATGAAAGATATAATGCTATGTTGGAATCTAATAGTAGATTTTATTATGAAATAGGAAAAAAATTTAGCTCTAAAAATAGTACCTCAGTTTGTGGAGTATTAAATGTTAATGAAACTGGAAGCTGGTCTATTGAAATTTCAGGTAAATTAATTGAAATAAATGAGAATCATATTCCTGAATGGATAAAAAAAGATAAAAATATTCACAATAATGTATGGATTGAACAACATATTCAGAAGGAAAATAATGAATCCTATAGTATTAATAAGTTTATTGGAAGTTATAAATTTAAATTTTTAACCATTTTTTCTTATGCGATTGCTTTAGAGTATTTAACAAGATGCTATAATGATGAAAAATTTCAATCTGTAGATTTTATTGAAAAAGCAAATAATTTATCTCCAATTTTAATACATACTAAATTAATGACAGAGTATGATTACCCATTGTCATTACCTTCTGAAAAAATTCAAAATCTATTATTTTATAAATTTTATAATTATCACAAACAAGTTAACCGGATTAACAAAACAATAGTTGAATTTAAAATCAAAAGAATAAATCGGAATAAAGCAAAAATAATTGGACGATTTTTAGAATCAGATAAATTTAATGGATTTTTAGAAGATATGTTGTATCTTATTTCTTATCAAGATTCTACAAGAAGAAAGGAAAACTTAACAGATTTAATAATATTAATCAAGAAAATTAAAGATACCCTATTCAAAATACCATCTGTATATACATATGAAAAACAATTACCATTTAATGTTAAAAATATTGTAGATAATAAATATATAATTGATGAAGATGATTATTCTAAAATTGAAGACCAAAGTTTAACTTATAATTTTTTAAATATAAAACCAGAAAAATTTTACGAAGGACATATATATAATTATGGTGAGAACACAAATTACACAATAAATAAAGTTGAATTTTATAATCTAATCAAAGAAGATAATATATACTTAGGATTTGAAAAGGAAAATGAAGGAACAACTAAATGGTTCATTTATTACGATTTAACACTTTCTTTTTTATACTTTGAATACTTTTTATTGAATTCGATGTATGAATTAGCTGAAAATCCTATTAAAATATCTAGAAATTTAAGAGTAAAAGAAGTAAGCATTCATAATCGTTTAAATTATATTTTATTATCTAATAGAATTAAGAAGCATAAATATACTATTGATTTAAATAAATATGATGTACTTGATTTGATTGAATTATATAATCCAAAATGGATTAATATTTATTCGAATGAAACAAGTGAAAGTGAGAATTATGAAAATAAATTCAAACTTATTATTGAGGCTTATGAAAAGGGTGATATTCTTAAAGGATTTATCAAGTCTCGTACAAAAGGTGGTATGATTGTCGAAGTTCTTGGTTTAGAAGCGTTCTTACCAGGTTCTCAAATCGATGTAAAGCCAATTCGCGATTACAATGAGTATGTAGGAAAGAAAATGGAATTCAAAGTGGTTAAAATCAACCATGAATTCCGTAATGTAGTTGTATCACACAAGGCATTATTAGAGGCTGATTTAGAAGAGCAGAAGAAGGAAATCATGTCGAAATTAGAAGTAGGTCAAGTACTAGAAGGTACTGTGAAGAATATAACTTCTTACGGTGTGTTTATCGACTTAGGCGGTATCGATGGTTTAGTTCATATTACAGACCTTTCATGGGGGCGTGTTAATCACCCAGAAGAGATTGTTACTTTAGATGAGAAAATCAATGTCGTAATCCTTGAGTTTGATGTTGAGAAAAAGCGTATCCAGTTAGGATTGAAGCAACTCTTATCTCACCCATGGGACGCTTTAGATGAGAAATTAGCTATTGGTGATAAGATTAACGGAAAAGTAGTGATAGTACACAATTACGGAGCATTCGTAGAAATTCAACCAGGTGTTGAGCCCTTACTACACGTTTCTGAAATTTCTTGGTCAAATCAACCATACAGTGCTAAAGATTTTTTGTCAAAAGGCCAAGAAATTGAAGCTCAAGTTCTAACGTTAGATAGAGAAAAGCGTAAGATGACCTTAGGAATGAAGCAATTACAACCAGATCCATGGGCTGAAATTGCTAAGAAGTACCCTACAGGATCACAACATAAAGTAACAGTTCGTAACTTCACTAACTTCGGA
>PAYR01000043.1 GCA_002715345.1 Flavobacteriales bacterium
ACGGCTCTTGAATACATTCGAGCGGAGAGGAACAACGAAGGGCATCCACACCAACTTGGCCTGCAATCGTTTTCCATCGGCATGTGGGTCGGTGGTGGCGTCTCTCCGAACGACTTCGCCAACGGCAGACCTGTCAGGCTCGCCGAGCACATCGGAGAATTACGGCAAAGCACCACCACGGCGGCCCAGGGCCAATACCTTGATGTTTCTCGAGAATTCAAAGCCGTGGAAGTCCTTACGGGCGGTCATGCACTCTCGGTAACCCGAGCAAAGAAAGCGAGTGAACCTGCACAACTCATCAACTGCCCGTGTTGCCAATCTTGGTTAAGTTTCCCGCGAGGCAGCGAAGATTACCAACCCTCAACACATGCCACCGTCAACTGGGTGGTTGAAACCACGGCTGATCCGGAAGAAGTCGTGGAATGGTTAATCGAGCAACCCAACAACGCCGTCATGAACGGCACGGCGACCATCCATGAAGGACAATTTGCCACGTTATCCCTAGAATTGAACCATGCCGATGGCATTTCGGAGGCCACCATTGAGTCAATTGCTTCTGAGGTAAGGCAAGGAGTGTCAACTTGGGGCGAATCGTTTGAATTCATGGCGGCTCGACCAAGCCGACCGGGTTATTTTCTGAGGTACACCCTTGAACCAAACGGCCGGCGCAGGTACTATGATTTTGAAATCCGTTGTCCATCACCAATTTGCAAGTTGAACAACATCCAATGGTCAGCCTCCCTCCCCTCTGGGTCCGCCGTCAACCGGTCCATTCAACGCGAGGCTTCGGAATCAATCACATCTTGTCCGGTTGAGGTTTTGCCAGAATGGTGCGTCGGAACCAGTGCACCAAATGTTGCTCGAGGCATCCCGATTCCGGCCTATACATGCGACTATCAAGTGTATGGGAAGTTACCCAGTATGTTGATCACGACCGTGGATAAATTTGCTCGGATGCCCTTTGAGCCAAAATCGGGTCAATTGTTTGGAAATGTCACGCATCATCATGAAACCCAAGGCTTCATGCGTGAGCATTCTGGAGGCGACGGCCAGATTGCACGCCGACGTGCACGCACATGCCCTGTACCAAACGGTTTGACATCTCCAGAATTGGTCATTCAGGATGAATTGCATTTGATTGAAGGCCCGTTAGGCTCAATGGTTGGCTTTTATGAAACCGTGGTTGAAGCGTTGATGAGGGAAGGAAGAGAGCAGCAGGCTCCAAAATACATCGCCTCCACAGCAACCATAAGAGCAGCAGAAGGGCAAGTGAAATCGTTGTTTGGAAGAGATATGCACCTTTTCCCACCAAAAGGACCAACATGGAAAGACCGAGGCCTGATTCGTGAGGTTGATGGTGAAATCCCCTCAAGTATGGGAAATAAACCGGGACGGCTTTATCTTGGGTTTTGTCCAATTGGCATCAGCGGTTTGGGCGTCCAGCGTGATGTGTATGCATCGCTTCTTCATCATGGTCAATCGCTTGCAGGTGACCGGTATTGGAGTTTGGTAGGGTACTTCAACGCCGTAAAGGAGTTGGCAGCCGTCCGGGCACTGGTTGATCAGGATGTTGAAGGTGCGCTGAACAGAATGGCTCAAGAGGAAGGCAAAGATGTAAGAAACTTAGCTTTGGTCGAATTGTCAGGTCGAATGGATTCTTCGGAATTACCCATCTTGCTCAACCAACTGGAATATGCCAAACGGGGCAAGGCCGGTTGTGTTGATGTGCTTCTCACAACCTCCATGTTCGGTACTGGCGTTGACATAACCCGACTCAATGTGATGTTGGTTGGTGGCCAACCAAAGACCACCGCTCAGTACATCCAAGCCACGGGTCGGGTAGGGCGCAAACATGGCGCGCTGGTGGGCGTCTACTTGCGAGGGGCCCGACCTCGTGACTTGGACCACTACGAGCGGTTCCTTTCCTACCACCTGCAGATTCACCGTTATGTTGAGCCCGTTACCGTGCGACCGTATTCCATGGCCGTCTTGGAACGGGCTGGCGGCCCTCTTTCTGTGGCTTGGTTGAGAAATTCAAGAATGGCAACCACACACCCATGGGCGAGTAATGATGCTGCAAGCCACCACGTAGAAGGGCAACCTCGCCCCACTGAATTTGATCACTTCCAACAATTGATCCAACAGCGCAACCATGCACAACCGCCTGAGCGACGCATCGACCCGGCGCCCCCCAACGCAATTGAGTCTCTCCTCGACCAGGGCTGGGAGGCATGGGGACAGATTACTCAAGCCGCCATGAATGATGATGAGGCTGACATGCAGTGGAAAAACCATCACACCACGCAAATAGGCGGTAATCCGCCACCAACCACCACCTATGTCGTTCTTGGTGATGAGCGACATGTGAAACATCCCGATCAGCACCAAGCAGCCTACTCCCCAAGTTACGCCACTCCAAACTCACTCAGGACCGTCGATTCCACAACGGGTGTAGAAGTCAGGAGGAACGATTAACATGGTCTCTCAAGAAATGCGGTCCACACAACTGTTGTTCAACCACGGGCCAGGTTCGATCTTGGAAACCGTCAACGGCCCGGTTGTTGTACAAAAGTGGTCAAGTTTCCTTCAACAGATTCCTCTCCAAGCCCACAATTTCCCTCAAGCCTTTGAAATCCGAGAGTTGCGGCTGTCAGACCAACTCTACGCCCCCAACGGCCAAGCACACCTTCACCGAATTCCTTCAAACGCCGAAGTTGGCCTTCCAGCCGATCGATACCTCTTGCGCACCCACCGTTTTCCTGACTGGCTCATTTGCAATCGCTCAGCATCCCATGGCGGCCATGCGATGCTCTTCAACCACGGGGCCGTCGCCGGGCAAAACACGGCGTGCCCGACGTGCGGGGAACAAGGTGCCCCCCTTCGATTCGTCACCTACTGTACAAACGGTCACCTCGATGATGTTGATTGGAGATACCATGTGTGCGGCCCAGACTATTCCAATCAATGTGCAACCTCATCCTACCAGTGGCATGAACTCAACGCGAGTATGGCGGGCGTTGACATTGTCTGCAACCATTGCCGTTCCCGCAAAAATCTCGCCGAAATTGCCAGAAACATCGGAAGGTGTTCCGGGAGGCATCCTGAAGAGTTGTTTGGTCAGCATAACCAACGGCCCGGAAATTGCACTGCGCCGGTAAAAATTACGCAACGTCAATCTTCCGTGTTGTGGCAGAGTCAGACATCTCGCGTCATTACGGTTCCAACAGAGGACCCAATGACAAAATACATCGAAAAATTGTTCCTGAATCAGCTTCGGAACAACGCACCGTTTGATTCATTCCTGATCTTCCCAGGCGAGGACGACCGCACGAAATTTCTGGCTTGGCTTGAGAATTACCGATACAGCGTTCCTCCACATCAGCAGCCCGATTTTCATCGATTTCGAAATCGGATTGAGGAAGGAGATGGATTCGATGAATTTCGTTCGACTTGGGAGGCCCTCGTATCGGGAAGAAATCAACATGCCATCATCGAATCCTATCGAAGAGAGATGAAGGGGCTTGTCGAATCAGAACGCCCCTGCGAGCTACCAAACAGTCAGCGCGGTTATGATTTTGTGTTGAGAGGAGACCACCAGAGTGGAGATTTTGGACGCCTGCGGATGAAGGTGGAACCCATCGAACGGTTGAGGACAGTCACGGCACTCACCGGGTTCTCAAGAGGAGCCATCGGTGACCTCAACAACCAAAATCCACCAAGAACCGTACCGCTGCACTACTCCGACCAAGGTGGGACGGACTGGTACGCTGCTGCAGAAGCGTTCGGCGAAGGCCTCCTCATCTCTTTTGACGGTGAGCAGTCCAACTTTGATGACGGTCAACGCTGGAAAACATGGGAAGCCCACCACCAAACAATGGTCAATGATGCAATTGGCGCCAGGCAACAACCTGTCCCATGGGCGTTGTTCAGATCGACAACTAAAGCCCTCGCTCTGGACGAGGAGTGGGTGCCAGAAGCCGAAGTAGCAGGAGAATATTTCGCAGAAGCACACCCTCTGTTTGTTTGGTGGCACACATTCGCCCACCACTTCATCCGAGCCGTTCAGGCCGAGACGGGTTATTCTTCATCCGCAATCTCGGAGCGAATTTATGCATCCCCCGTCGACGGTACGTGGAAGGGTGCGATTCTGTTGTATGTTACCGAAGGGGGTATGGACGGCACATTGGGAGGACTCACGTCCCTCTACACCCATTTCCAGACCTTCCTCGACCGCATGCTCGAAGAAGCCGAGGTGTGTTCAATGGACCCACTGTGCGAAGAGGCCCCGAATCGAATGATGAGCGACCTCGGATGTTACGCCTGCACCTTCAATCCAGAGACTTCTTGCGAACACAGAAACATGTTTCTGGACCGTTTGCTGATGCTCGAGGTTGCAGGAGAATGAGGTGGCCATTTTGGACAGAGGTAGAATTGACGAAGTATACGTCCTGATGGGCCCTTCATCGCTTTCCGCTCAATTACCCGGAACCCACACCATGCGGCAAAACATCCTCGATACCATCGACCGTGCGCAAGATCACCTGTTGATCGTGGGGTACATGCTCAATTCAGAAGAGGTGTTCCAGCGCGTGGTCTCAAAATGCAGCACGGTTCGAGTCCAAGTCCACTTAGACCGACGTCAAACAAGGGGAGATGGGCATGCATCAAGAATGGCCAATGATCTTGCTAAAGCCGGGGCTGAAGTCAAACTGCATGATGCCTTTGAGGGTTCAATGCATGCCAAGGTCATCGTAGCCGACGAACACGAGGCCATCGTGGGTTCTGCGAACTTTACCCACAGCGGCTCCCATCGGAACTTGGAAGCGGGAATTCGCCTGAGGGGCCCTTCCGTCGCCGTCCTCAGGAACGCCATGCTATCGATGTTCGAACAAATGGAGGCATGATTGTGTTTCGCTCGCTGGATGGAGCACCGGTTCGTTCGTTCGGTTTGGATGGAGCCGGATTGCACCGTGTAGGTGGGCAATGGGTGGAAACCCAAGCCATGAACGAACAACAGGACATATGGATTCGTTCGGTGAGCGCCGCCCTCCACGCCTTGCCACGTTGGCCACTGGCGGATGGTATTGATCGGTCAATGTTCACCCCGGATTCACACCAACTGGCGGTGGTGGATAAGCTCGCAACGACTTGGATGCAATGTGTCGATGGAATCTCTCCTCACCCTCGAACCCGAGTGGTGGTGGCCGATGAAGGTGGTATCGGGAAAACATTGTCTGTTTCAATTGCAGTCCGATGGATCACCTTGAGGCCCGATGCGAGTGGCCCGGTGTTGGTGTTGGTGCCTCCACTGCTCACAGAGCATTGGGGCCGACACCTTCGGGCGGTGTTCTCAGACGACCCAGACCGAGTGCGGGTGTTGTCAAGCGCCCGGTTTTTTGACGCGTCCCTGCATCGCGACGACATCGTTGTGATGTCAAAATTCTCATGGATTCATCACATACAGAGCGGTCAACTAGAATACCCGACGTCACTCTGTGTTGTCATAGACGAAGCACACCAGGGCAGGACCGGCATGGGGTTCCAAGAAATTGATTCCGAGCTGTTTCATGAAGACGGGCAGGGGGAAATGTTCGACCACGAAGAGATTAATTCGACCAAGCAACACGCCGAAGTGCTCCAGAAAACGTGTGTGAAATCAGCCTATGCAATCGCCGTGACCGCTACACCCATCAACACCGATATGAAAGAATTGAATTACATTCTGAACAATATCGGGTCGGAAAGTGCATCCTATCTCGGTCATGAGGGGAACCAAGATGTCCCAGAAGCATGGTTTGGGGCCCTCGGAACCATCAAGGCGTGGTCAAGAGAGATTGAAGATGACCAGCAGCGTTGTCCAGCGCCCTTGATCAACGCCTTGATAGCCTGCATTGATGAGCATGCCTTCCCACCGCAGTGGGCTATGCTCTCGCAACAAGACATTGCGCATGTAAGATCCTGGCTGGCGGATCAAACCGGGCCTGAATCCGTGTTGACACCATCGCTGACGGCTACGATGGTTCGGGAATTTCATCCCTATGGACGTCATTTGAGCATGATTTTAAGGAGCGATTTAGCACATGAGGTGCTTGCGTCAAATCATTTCCGAGCGAGAACCGAGCGACGCATTGACCTCACGTACGACGAAAACATGCGTTACTTCATGCATAACGTGCTCAGAAATGGTTCACAGGTTGCCATGAGCGAAAACCTTGCAGGGCCCGCTCGTCTTGTAGCCTCCTACCACATGAACCCAAACACCCGGTTGGAGAACGGAACACATCGGTATTCTGGGACGTGGGAATTTGATGGCGATGGAGGTCTTGACTGGACAAGATGCAAAGAATATGCAGACCCACGAGTCCAAACGGTGCTCGAGCAAATTTGGCATGACTTGGAGCAGACACAGGCAGAAGGGGCGTTGACCCATCAGCGCGGTTGTGTGATTTTCACCGAATTCAGAGGGACCATTTACTGGTTAAACCAAGTGTTCGGGCAACAACAACATGTTGGGAATGTATCAGTCGTTCCGTTTCAATTAACGGGCGACACCAACATTCACGAAGCTCGAAACATCCTGGATGAGTGCCGAAGAAAGGCAGGGAACAAGCGATTCTATCCCGTCCTGATATGCACGCCTGCGGGCGAGGTAGGACTCGACATGGAATGGGCAACAACCCTTGTACACTGGGATTTGAATCCCAACCCGCAGCGGCTGGAACAACGAACATGGCGCTTAGACCGCCGCATCAGTAGCGAACAAACCTGTCCGAGCTACACTGTTCTTTTCCCGATGCTGGAGGAGGTCCCGCACTACTCCGCCCTCGAGCAACGCATTCTCGATCGTTATGATCAGGCAAACCGGAACCTCTTCACGCCAACGCGGCCTTACATCCCAGAAAATGCCAACCTCTCGGTCAATCTCTCGGGATCTGGTTCCAACCATGGATTTGAGCTGCTTAATGATGAGGTCAAGGAACTGAACCGTTTTTTACACCGAGAAACCACGGGGGGTTGGCCCGGGCCACAACTTCGGCAATCCGAACAGTTGCGGCTGCATGCCCTGTTTGATCTGGTTCAGTTCAGCCACTCAGAGAATTCATTCTTGGAGGAGGGCAGGTCCGGTCCCTACGAGGGTTGGTCTGGACCCTTGGAGGCGGGCGATCTCCGCATCGCCCTAGTCAGGGATCTTGAGACCCTTCTCCCTGCACTTTCGAGAAGCCTATCACCTCAAATCCCGTACCGTAGCGAAGCCGTTCCTCTGATGAATCATTGGGAGCCAAGCAATTCGGAGGGCATCCGGCTTCCGAATGTCGTCACCACCCCTCGCAAGTTGTTCCGAGGCGTGTCATGGACGGTTCCGTGCGCGCAGTGCCCCATGATACACCTCGAAGGGGAAGGCCCCCAAGGCACCTACTTACTGGCCATTAACGGGGACATGGCCAAGCGAGACACACCGCTCTCACCCCAACACCACGACAGAGGTCTGCGCGTGTTGAACGAGGAGGGGGAAATGGTTGGAGGGTTCGCCAATGAGGAAGAAGCGTGGGCGTTCAACTACCGTCTGCTTTCAGAACTGGTGCGAGGGCAACCGAGTGAATGGATTCAAACACCCGCCATCCCCGGTGAAGTCGATGCAGTTGGACAAGAACAAGCCGAAGCACGGCAAGCTGCATTGAAACGCCGCCAAGAGGAGCAACAACGCCATCTTGAACGACTGGAAGCGAAGTTGGAATCCATGGATGAGGACGATGTCCGCAAATCAAGGTTTGAAACAGCGTGTGAGCAGGTTGAAATCGCGCTGGGAAATAGGGAAACTCAAATCAGTGAACTTCTTCGGATGAGCCATCGTCTAACCGTGTTAGCCAAATTCGTACTGAGTTGAAAGCCATGGTAGATGAAGGATTGAGAATTTTCGCCGAAAACCACGGGTGGGATGTTCACATCGCAGAACTATACGAGCTCATGCTCGAACAAAGAAACGAGGTCCAAATCAACCAAGAGGCATGGGGGCGCATCGAGAGTGAAGAGACGACGTTTGCTCTTGCGGCGTTCGCACTTGCAAAAACAATTCACTCGCGGTCACAAGAGCCTGAATACACAGGTAGGCGGACCATTTCTACTGTCGTTTCTCGAGGTGAGGGAGAGACAACATTTCCCTTGAAACAATACTTACGGGAACTCGTACAGAACGCCCTTGACGTGCGAAATCACGATTCACCACTCAACATTCGACTTCGAGTTAGCGATGAGCAACTCGAGTTTGAACACGATGGAGCACCGTTTCGGGGCCCAAAACGAGGTGTTCCTGCCGGCGAGATGTTTTCATTGATGGAGATCGGCAGTACCACCAAGAAAGGGACTTTTGACTCAACGGGACAATTCGGAATCGGATTCAAAGGGTGGATGCTGTTCTTTGACAGGATAGAACATAACCACTCAAACGGTCGTCAAACCGTGAAAATTGGATATCACTATCCCGGGACTTCAATAATTGACACTGTTATCCAAGGGCCGAATCAATCTCAACACACAGACGCCACCCCGTTCACCAAATTCAAATTCTCGTGCCCGCGGGAAAGCAACATTGAACAGTTCCGGAACATTTCAATTGGAGATGTCCTAGAGCAATGGTTGCCGATGATTCGATTTATTGACAGTGAAGTAAACATCCATCTTGATATTCGTGGAGAGGTATTGGATACTGGCCACTGCGCAACGATACTCCAAGAACAAGATGATTTCAGGATTTTAAGATTTAATTCTCAAGAGTTTCTAAACAAGCGATACCACTGTGCTGCGGAAAGTTGCACAACTTGGTTTGTTCCAGGCGGCGAATCGGATGAGTGGGGTGATGAATTTCCGGAATGCCCGAGCTGCGAGGATAATGGCGATGTAGTGATACGGAATTATCGCTTTTTTTGCAAATTTGAAAACAAAGATTATCCTGATTGTAACTCATTTTTCGTTCCGAATGGAGAACAGTTCAACCTGAATGAATGGCGCCCTCTGTGTCCGTCATGTGAAACCAATGAAAATGTGTCCGTCCACGAACCACAATTAAATGACACTGAGATGATAGCCATCGAGGCACCAATATCTCCAACAGATGAAATAACGCTACGTATCAATGAGTTCATACAACAAGAATCTGCTTGGTCTGAGAATAATAATCCAGAACAAAATCCGTGGCATGGCGTCGATGAACAGGATTGGTATCTGCACAAGCGAATGCGTTTGGGTTTCAAAATGGATAATTTGGAAGGGCCTCAAGCATGGTTGTATTCCCTCGCAGAAATCGCAGAATCAAGCCGTTGGATTAAAGGACAGAGAGAGAGTTTGCTCACAGACACAAACTGGTGCATCGACGGACCGTTTTTCCTCCATCCAAACAGAAATGAACTGGACGATAGAACACCATCTTCTAGGAATGCAAATCTGACTATGCTAAAGATGGTGCTTTCTAAATTGGTCGGCCCCTTGGTAAATTATCATCACCAGGCCGAACTGCAAGTACCCCTGAAAACCCCATTTGACAACATGGTCCTCGCCCATTTGGATGGAACTCTTTCCACACAGTTTGGCGAAATTGTCCAAGGTGATTCAGTTACAGCAGATTCCCACTCGTTAATCCCTTACCACGAACTGTTTGGCGGCCGGCCACTGTTTGAGAATGCTTCTGGTGAATTAATTAACCCAAATTTAGCAAAAAGAATACCTGATGAGTGGTTGCTGCCCGGCGGGGAAAATCCATTGTCCTTATCAGAATGGATTTCAAACAACTCTGATTTATCCGGTTGGGTGAACTTTCCAGCCGTAAGCCACGATAGGACACCCAAATTATTGCGAATTAGCGATGTCCCAGTAATTGCGCATGTAGAAAAAGTGAATGCGCAAGATCTCTATCAAAAAATGCAACAAAACGGCGAATGGGCTGCGTTGGTAGCCGCTTATCCGAATATTCTGAGTTGTGATTGGGTCAGAATCCCACTCCCAGAGAACGCCGACACCATTGTAGGGGTTCATGATGGTTGGCCTCAGTCGCTGGATCTTGTTGTCCAAAAAATGAAAGAACACAATGTTCTCTTCAGCGGAGATGAAGAAATACAGTCAGTTTTTTCTGATCCAAAGAAGATTGGAAAGTGGACAGAACGACGAGGGATTTCCTATTTGCTCGTTCCAGATGACGCAAGCGATGTATGGTGGCTGAACGCCCTGCTTGAGAAAGCGGTCTCTAAATCAATTTCATTGACACCCGAGGTTTTTGATTTAATTGAGTCTCTACTCGAAGATTCTGATTCCAACTTCTTCATGGCTGATTTGACGTATTCCAAACCTAATCACCCCCCACAAGCCCTTGGAAAGGCTCTGATTCCATACGATGTTCCCGGAAGGTCGCGACATGAACAAACTTATTCGCCCTCTCTTGGTCTTGGTTATTCATTACAGCAACCAAATTCTGATAGAACATTGTGGTCTGTTTTCCCGGGAGAGAGATTTGAACTGACAAACGATTTAGATCACTTCATCTTCGAAGAGGACGGCGGTTCACAAGAGATTTTATTCAATCACCCCTACGTATTATTGGGCGACCCTGTAAATCCATTGAGAGTGATTGAACTCTACATCGACTTAATGCAACGGGATGAAGTATCTCATCATCGCAATAGCGGTGGATTTTTGATTGCGAATCCTTGTACGATTAACTCTGATGAGCGGTTGAAAGACAAAAATTGGACTAAGTTGCCATCAATCACACTGTCATTGGACCCATCCGCTTATGGTTTTATTTGGGGAGAACTCCATGAATACTCAGGTAGGCACGCATGGCCGAATACTAAGTGGAACGGAGAATGGAAGAACTCCGGTGTCACGGAATATGTTTACCCACACGGGAATACTCCTAGCCTCGTTGGCAGCTTGATGAAGCTTGACAGAAAGGAGCAAAGACTGAAGGAAGTCATAATAAGGAGACTGCCCATCCAAGAGATTTATGTCCACCCGGAATTCGTCGCCAATCATGATCTTGAATTCAAAAAGAACATGTTAGCCATTAGGCTAAACGAAGACCGATTCACAATCAATTCACCTCGAACACGATTCGCTAAATTGTTTAGAGGAGGATCAAGATCCGAATTCTACCTGAGGGTCGCGAATATCCAAACCCCTCTGCAAGCGATGAATCCAAATCTTCAATCTCAAAGACAAAAACCGAACATACCACTTGAAGCATTTGAGATATTCAAGGTACGAAACCTCTGTGGTTTTTCTCAACCAGATTTCGCCGAAACCACTCCATGGTTGTTCCATTTGGACCCGTTGGAAGAATTTACTGATGAGTATCATGATTTTGATGAGATCCTCACAAATCTGGATTCGATCGTTTCCATTCGGCCAAGTGACTGCTGTGGAATGAGCGAAACGAGTCTTGAAAAGAACACAGAGGGATTGGCAGATGGATTTCGCATGCTCACCGATGCTATGTTCCAATCCGAGGAACTGAATTCGAAGCCGGTCATCCCACTCGCGATGTTGTTCGCTCACATCGAGATGCATCGTCCGCAGGAATCAACCAAAAACCTCTTCGAAAAGCACGATGTATCAGTATCTTCAGAAAACATCCCCCTGCTCCTCGAGGCTGTTCAAGACAAACTCTCTGATGAGACTCTACCTCAAGACATAACTTCGGCCTTGAGGTCTTTCCGAGAGGCCCTGCAAAATTTCCAAGGCAGATCTTGGGCCACATTGATTGAACAATGGGATTCAGATGCCACACCCGAAGCACAATGGGAATTGTTTCGTCAATCCAATGTGCTGCCAGAAGTGCGCCCTGTGTTTGGTTTCCAATCCGAAAATCAAGAATTTCGTAGGAGTCCTACGCAGGCATCAATCAGCAGCAGATTCGTTTATTTATCAATGAAAGACGCAAGATACCTCTTCAACATTGATGGGCTCGACATGACATACACCGCAAATAGGTGGGCACTGAATCCTGAAAAGCGGTTGTTCGTGGTTGATAGAGAAATTAAAACCATGATTTCCGCTACCCCCCTTCATGTTCCGGCCCAATTGAGCCTACCAGTTGCTGAGCCCTCGGACGAAAATGCTCAATTCCATCCACACTGGGCCTTCATCCAATCACTGCTTGCGTTCAAAAACATGCAGAGCAATGGCATTCAGCTCAATTCGGTAGAGGAGTTCTTGTCCCATGTCCCCTCCGTCGAAGCAGTGGAAGATTCTCACCCTTGCTCGATTTTTGGTCACGACCATGTATGGGTTGGCCAAGCAGGTTGGAACATTGAACAAAACGGAACCCAAAACAGGTGGGCATTGCAAACCGTATCTCCTCCGTCTGGAAACAAGGCAACGCTCCGCCTCTTGTTGATACGTTCAGGATTCAATATGAGTTTGCTGAATCAGGCTTCATTCAATTCCGATATTGGTAGGGAGTTATTGTGTTCGAGATTTGACTTTGAGAAGGGATCCCTCGATCTAATAATTGAATCCATCAAAAATCATCCGACTATGCAAGGTCGACCGGTGTTGAATCCATTCGGAGGTGGGCCAGATGGCAAAAATCCGGAATCTTTGGTTTGGGAACAAGAGTTTGCTGTCCGCCCCGAATGGAATCATGACAAGCAACAAACAATTGATTTAGGAGGTGCCATGGAAATGCTGCAACGCTACAAAACTGCCCTTACGGTGCTCCTGCGCCGTGGCGATCTCGGCCCTGCAGATCGAAACGAGGCATCAGATCAGATGAAATTGAGTAAATTCGGGTCAATTCGAGATGTCCTGAAGAGAAGCCTGTACACCAACACTTCAAGCATGGTTTGCGATGAGCCAATTCTCTACATTCCAGACGAGGGCGTTCCCAATATGGGAAACGCACAGCGATATCTTCACTCAGCAAGACGAAGTTTACTTATCGAAAACGCAGGGCTTCGACACTACCTGGGAAATCAACTCTTCCTGAGCCAATACATGCGCCATCGAGCCACGATGACGGCGGATGCCTTCGGATTGAGAGAACGGCCAGAGCAGACAATCCAAGCCTCAATCCACAGTTTGTTGCACGACCGAGAAACCTGGGGTGACGAGGAAACCGTTGTTCTGCGAGACGTCATGCAGGCAGGGGACGGGAACCACCTCTCGTTGAGAGTCCACAAATATCATGCGATTTGCATGTGTGCGTTGGACGACGCTCTTGATGAGATTGAAGCGGAGTGATGGACATGAGCAGGTTTTCAGAGGAATACACAAACCAACTCGAACGAATGCACGGCAACGCTCAAGCCGCCATCTACCATGTCTTTGAGGAGCTGCTGACCGACAGAGGATTGGTCTCCGAGCCGGAGTTTTTCTTGCCTCCCAACGAATTTGACATCGTCGGTGGCCTAGCAGACACTCGCCGAGGTGAATTTGCTCTCATCGCAGCCGTGGATGCTGCTGAAGGGACGATGCTGGATTTTGATACAATTGAAGCCGCCAACGAAAAAGCGTCTCGATTTCTTGAGGGGTGTACCTCGTACTCACCATCGCCATCCAACAACCTTGATGTGCTCCACGATGCCTTCGTCCGTGCTTCATCATCCGTTGATCTGGTGCCGAATACCACACTCATTTTGTTAACACCCGGACGAGTTGGTGGCTCCAGCAAGGAACGGGCCAGAACACTTGATTTGCGGACTGAAATCATGGATTTGGATGAGTTCCTCCAAGTATCCGAACACTCGTTGTTGAACATCATGTTCTCAGAACTTGGACAACCGCCCCAGGTTATTCACGCGCGCAACGATGCAGACGACCATGAAGTGTTCATGGGTGTGGTTTCAGGCATCACTTTGGCGAAGTTGTACGAACGGTTCGGCATCCCACTCTTGGATGGAAACGTTCGCCATTTTTTGGGGCAAGTCGGACCAAACCGAGGCATTGCTGAGACCCTCGAAGAAAATCCTGAGCATTTTTGCTCTTACAACAACGGCATCACCATGGTGGCCGAAGAAGCGACGATTTCAGGAAACGCCATCATGTCGGCATCCGGGGCCTCCATCGTGAACGGTGGTCAAACCACCGTGTCGATTTTCAATGCTCATCGAAAGGGCGTTGATCTGACCAAAGTGTCCGTGCCCATCAAATTCATTCATTTGACGGTCAGCCATCCCGTTGGCAAGAAGAATCTCTTGGAAGCCATTAGTCGGTTTTCAAACATGCAAAGCAAGGTGAACGACGCCGACAGGATGGTCAACATGGCACCGCACCCTGAATTACAGGAAGTTTCTCAAAAAGAAAGGGTGTTCTCGGGAGGAAATGGATGGTACTACGAGCGGCGGCGCGGTGAAGTCCGGACAAAAGAACTCACCATGGGGAAAAATCAGTTTCGAGCATGGAGCCAACAATTCAGGCCTGAACATGTGATTAGTGCTTCTGAAATTGGAATCGCATGGAACGCATGGTGGGGCACACCCCACAACGGTGCCAGTGGGAAAAACAAAGGATTTCTGCACTATCATAATGAGCTTACAATGCGGCTGGCTCGTCGCTCTTGGGATGCCGAAGTGCATCACAAAAAGACCATCGGACTGGCCAAATTGTATTACTTTGGCAAGGACCACATGGCTAACGAGTTCTCTGGGCTCCGATCAGCGACCTTGCCTCATGTTTTGGGCTGGCTTTCCCATCTAATGGACAACCAGTTCGATCTGATTGCACTCTGGCAGCAGGAAGAGTTACCAGATGTGGTCAAAGAAGCGTTCAAAATCTTGGCTGGTCCGGTTGACCGAACCATTCGAAATTTCCAAGATGACGATCAAAAGCAGTGGGCGAAATCCGCTAACTGCACCGAAACCATTCGCGCTTTACCTGTTCCCGATGAATTCCCTAAGGATCGGTTACCTAGGATGAGCACTGGGCAGGACATCCAAGGTGATCCTGCAGATTTCTTGATGGGTATTGGAGCGACTAAACTTTGGGTCATGTACCGATGGGGCAAAGACAACCAAGTCATCAATCTCAACCGAGGCATGATAACCAGTATTCTCAAGAATACAATCAGCAGAAATCGTCGGCCAAGCCCAAAACAAGCAAGTGTGATTCTGACTGTTTGGCACAGTTGCATTGCCAACGGATTTGATCCAGACAGGGACTATCCAGAATATTCTCGTTAGTTATCTGTACCTCACCAACCAAGCATGGTATTGCTCAAGTTCAATGCTTGAAACGGCGCATGGACAACTTGCGCTTACGGCCGGGAGGCGAGAGCTTGAGGCCCGGTTCTTTCTTTGGCGATGGAATAACCATCTCCGCATCGTCCATATCATCCTCAGCATTAGTGCTGACGTCATCCTCGGATTCATGCTCAAAGTCGTACAAGTCTTTGATGATCTTCGACCAGCGCAGGCATCGCTTCAACACCGCTGCTTGATTTGCTAGCATGCGAACAAGTACCCCCTTACCTGACTTCGGCTTCTCGACCATGGTCTTGCCAACACGAATGAACACTTTGCCGTCATCGCTGACGATGGCCGAATCGTCCGGCGCCAAATAGCCCCAGGCGTTGCGGGTCGAGTTGATGCCTCGCAGGTCCAAACGGTCCCAGTTGGGCTCAGGTGGCGAAGGTCCAACCACACGCTTTCCCATCACATCCACCCCCAGTCCTTGTCAGACTTCTTGCGGTTGCACGGCTTGCAACCGAGGCAAATGTTGAGCGGATCCTTTGACGAACCTCCCTTAGACCAAGCCTTGAGGTGGTCGAACTCCAAAATCTTGATGTTGCTTTCACCGCAGTACACGCAACGTCCTTCGTCTCGCAACACGACATGGATTTTCACCCACTGCGGGATGTGACGGTTGTCGCGGACTCCGATCTGTCCCGCCTTGCTGCGGGTGCGGCGCTTGTACTGAGGTGAGAGAGACTTCCAGGTCTGCTCGTGCTTCTGCTTGAGGCCGAGCATGGCTCGGTCCATGTTCTCCATCAGTCCGCGAAGGGATGGATCGGTGAATCCCCACCACCACTGGTCCTTTGCGTTGTAGCGGGGCTTCGTCTTGGCTGCCTTCTTCACGACATCCTCACTGGTCACCTCTTTAGAAGTGGCCCAGAGGTGACCCTTGTACAGCCAGAGTGGGAAGAATCCGTTATCGAGTCGGAACTGGCCGATGCGCTCTGGTCGCAACATTGAGTTGCGCAGCAGGAAACTCCACATCGTGTCCGGTCGCATCATGATGACCTGCGCGTACACGAGGAGGGTGCCGAACAGATAGTTGGAGTACCACTTCCAGTACTTGAGCGGGATGCGCAGCACATGGGCCATCAGCAGCAGCCTCCTGGCTTGAGTTGGCCGAGAATCTCGATGAAGTCGGCCAGCGGGCCCGATTCAGGGGCGTGGTTGTGCAGAGTCAGCGACTCTGCGATGTTGGTGATCAGGCTCAGTGCGCTGCTCTGGGGATGGCAGAGTTCGCAGGTTCAAATCC
>PAYR01000044.1 GCA_002715345.1 Flavobacteriales bacterium
CGGAAATTACTATCTCTGGGTTAGTTGGCTACATTCCCAGTAATACTTCAATAGAATTAGAGGTATCAAACGACGGGGGAAACACTTGGCTCAGTGGAGTGTTTAATCAAAAATTGACCTTTTCATCACCAGGTTCTAGCATTGTTTGGAAAGCATATTTGAACGGCACATCCAAAGAAACTCCAGTCCTAGACTTCGTCAGTCTTTCTTACACTGCAACTTATCTAACAAATGGTTACATGTATCTCAGGTCTTCGACTACATACACCTCTACCACCGGTCCTGTAGCGATTACGGCTTGGTGGAATGGATCAACACCATCTGGTACAAGTATTAGTGTTGAAATTAGGGATAGTGGTTCCACAAAAACTGTATCAAAAAGCGGAGATACGACCCAATTGACATGGACTTCTTCATACCTTTACATATATGTCAGACTTTACTCTTCAGGGTCAGATACGCCAACTATAGAAGACCTGAGTTTTGCTATGTATAGCGATGTTCCAGACAGAGTTGGAATCGATATAGGCGGCGATGGTAGCAACGAATGGCAAAGCCAAGGGATATTGTTTGGAAGCACGACCCAATCGGGAATTAGTTTCGTGACTGCGTTTAATAAATTGATACCTAATACAGGGAATGGTAATGTGACAATTCCAATCCATGTTACGGCACAGTCTGCTGGAATAGTAACCCTTGAAAGATTCAGCATAACATATCTAAGAAAAACAGTAAATTTGGATATAACAATTCCAGAAGGAGAGATTCTACATGAAAGAAACGAGCCATACGAAGTTGTAACAAGACATATTGTTGGTGATGGTGCAACAAATACAATACAGTCTGCGGAATTACAATTCTTAGCCTCTCCCGCAGCAAGTGCTCCAACAATTGAATGGCAAGAAGGAGATATTTTCCCCTCACCTAATGACCCTGATGACTGGATTGAAGTAGATCAATCTTCATGGTCAGTTGAAAATAACGGAATTCTCGAAATTCACTGGTCATTCTATGTTACCTCTAATTTCCCAGACCAAGATGATGTTGGATTTAGAGTAAGTTGTACAGATACAGAGGGTCCTGATGGTGGAACAACACCTGCGCCTTTGGATAGTAGTACCGGATTGAAAGTTAACAATTCATTTGGCTTGGGTTGGCTCAAAGTCAGAGATAATGATGGAGAGATGACATCAGAAGATGTTGAAGATGGAAGCTGGGTTGCAGCAGGGGAAACATTGCACTTCCAGGGTCAAATGTGGTTTGCTGATTCTACCGATGCTCCAAAGGATAGTGCCTTTGACATTAGAATTGCTCAAAATGGGTTCGTGAACGCAAACTGGAGAGATACATCAAACATGAATGGCTCCTTCTTTATTTCAATTCAGATGCCAGATATCGATGTTGAGAGTGGACTCACATATGAGATTCAGACATATAACGAAAGAGATGCATCAAAGGTACTAGCTTCAAATTCAGATTGGTCTAGAACATACAAAGTTGATGCAACCCATCCTGAATCAATGGCTACATATCCCGAAAACGATGCGTATGAAGCAGCAGATCAAGCCCAAAAGGTTAGCATTTCTGTTGCAGATGCGGTAGGCAGCCCTACTCAGTTAACCCTGAATTATTGGGTTGAAGCAGATCATGATTTGAACAGGAATGGTGAGGCAGACCCAACAGAATATGCGCAAAAAATTGTTGTGAATGAAACCGATGCTGATTACAAATCGTTCAAGACCACAATAGACCACTCAAGAAATCCTAACATGGGTCGTGTATCCTACTTCTGGGATGGTGGTGATAATGCTGGTAATCCGTTGCACTTCACAGCAATTATTGATGAAGAAGAATACATTTTAGAAAGCGGTCCAGGTTTTGATTCAGATGATGCAACCTTCAGAACTAGAAAAGACTCGAGTGCTATTTTCACTGGCTTAGATTGGTTTGGTCATAACGATGGAGCTCCAATTTTTGCGGGAACAGAACAAACAATCTCTCTAGGTTTAATCGATGCAAACACAGCTATTGATTTCGAATATATCGACTTAGTATTCGACTTTGAAGGCCCAGATAGCGAAGTTGACCAGCAGAGGATTTCATACTACGGAATAACAGATGTGTTTGCAGGTAGCTCTCAATACATCAACCTAGCACCCTCCTCGAATATGGTACAAACAACTAACGAATCAGGAATGCCTTTGATTCTGCTTGATTTCCACTTTACATTTGATTGGAATTGGCCAGACGAAGATATCTCAGATCTTGCTTTGGAATACAAGGAAAGAGGGTCAGAATTCCCTACAAGGCACATTATTTCTGAACATACATTCACCGTTGAAAACGATTTAGTATTAGATGCATCATCTTTCTTGGTAGAAGATATTAGCGAGCCGAGAACTGGAATCGTTGCGGATGGTAGCCGAGTAAGAAATGATGACCGATTACAATTTACAGGAAGGGTGGTTTATGAAGGAAGTAATGTACCTGCTCCAAACGATGCATCTATTGCGATTGAGGTATTTGACGGACAAAGCATCTGGTCTGATGGTTCGATATCTGATGATGGAGGTTATTCGGTAGAAGTTCCACTTTCTCACGCTGAAACTCTCCGATCATCTCCGACTAGAACCTGTCTAATTTCTATTACAGGAATACCAGGTACTGGTGAAGATATGACCGGACAAACTGTTTCTACTACCCTTAGAGTGGTCGTTGATGATACAGCACCCAGAGTGGTTAGCAGAGCAGCACCGCTGAATATAATCGATATTTCATCAAACACCGACTTGACGAGAGTGCCGGTTGAATTCCATGGCACTGAAGATGCCGATATGACAGGCTCTGAGCAAATTGTTCATTGGGTAATGCGTGATTCAAGTAGAACCCTTACATTGGGGGCTGGACAATCCAAACTTGGTATGCAACAAGAAGGACAGAGTGTGATTTGGACAGGAACAGTGGATTTGACCGATGGTGGTAAAATTAACCTGCGAGAGGGAGATTGGGTAGGTTTCTATCTAACTGGATATGATTCTGCAGGAAATGAATTCCCTGTGGTCTCTAATTCTGAAGCAAGCCCTATTTCGGAAGTTGCGGCGGATGACACAGACTTTGAAAGGCAATGGATTAGATTGGGCGCAATTGGTCCCCAACTTAAGATAAATTCAATTTCACTTTCAGACGACCATGTAGCACCTGGTCAAGAAATTGAAATTACTGCGGATGTCATGAATATCGGAGGAGAAACCAACCTTCAATTCAAAGTAGCTTTTTATGCAGGAAATGCAAATGTTCCATTCGAAACAGTTACACTAAATAATATCGGAGCGAATGAAAACATTCCAGTCACAGCAAAATGGGATGCAGAAGAAGGAATTGAGAGAATAAGAGTGGAGGTTGACCCAAACAACGACATAGTAGAGGTCAACGATGAAGATAACTCTGCGGAACATAAGGTCGAAATTGTATATGTTTCATACATGGGTTGGTTCGATTCAATCCGTGAACAACCTCTCGTCTGGCTATTCTCAATATTATCGATAATCGTTCTGGTTGCTATCGGAATAACGGCTAATAGAACTGCAATTACTCATAATGAAGATTCCATGTTCGAAGAAGAATGGGAAGAAGAGGAAGAGTGGGAAGAAGACGAAGATTATGATGATGATGATTACGATGAGGATTATTAAACCGTAAATCGTTGCCCTCTTGAACCAGTGACTTCGCCCCACAAACATGGCAGAAGGCGTTTTCTCTAAACTCCATGAGAGTTTGCAGTCTGCTCTCGAAGAAAAAGGTTGGACGCCCACTCCTGTCCAAGAGGTCACACAGGATGAAATTACATCAGGTGGTGATAGGCTAATTGTTGCTCCTACAGGGTCTGGAAAAACTATGGCAGCGATGTTGCCCCTTCTACACAGATGTTTAATTGAGGGATGGCAAGGTATGTCAATTCTCTACATAACTCCATTGCGCGCATTAAATAGAGATGTTGATAGAAGATTGGATGAAATAACTAATGCAGTTGGCCTAAGTCTTGGTCTCAGACATGGTGATACTACTCAATCAGAGAGAAATAAACAGGTCAGAAAGCCCCCAAATGTAATGATAACAACTCCTGAAACCTTTCAAATAATGTTTACAGGATCAAGACTTCGTGAATTACTCAAATCTATTCAAGCGGTTGTAATTGATGAATTACATGAAATGGCAGATGGGGAGAGAGGTTGGCAATTATCGGTTGGGATCTCAAGACTAGAGTCCTTTATTGGAAGAGAAGTACAGAAAATTGGCCTCTCAGCTACCGTTGGGAACCCTGAGCAAGTTGCAAAATGGCTATCTAAAGATGCAGAGTCTATTGTTGCCAAAGCCCCTCGTTCAACCGAGTTGTCGGTTGATGCCGTTATCCAAATGCCTGAAGATGAAGTTGGCTCTTTGGAATTAGCAATATCGCCAAGAGCGCATGCCACTCTTAGGGGATTGGCCGATCTGGTTTCAAACAAAAACCCGTGCCTTATTTTTGTAAATTCGAGAAATAGCGCTGAAACAGTATCTCAGCGCTTAGCTGCAATCGCACCTGATTTATCGATTGGAGTTCATCATGGTTCTCTTGCAAAAGAAACTAGGACACAGATGGAAAACGATCTAAGAGATGGAAATTTACAGGGGCTTGTTTGTACATCAAGTCTAGAACTCGGAATTGATGTTGGTAGCGTTAATCATGTTGTTCAAATCCGTTCGCCTCGTTCTGTAGATCGTATGTTGCAGAGAGTTGGACGGGCAGATCACAGGCTTGGTGGTATAGGTAGAGGCCATTTGCTTTCCTGGGAAAGTGATGATTTGTTCGAATCAGCAGTTATCGCTAGGAAAGCAGTCGCAGCAGAAATCGAGCCTGTCGAATGGAGGAAAAAACCTCTTTCGGTTGCAGCAAATCAAATTGTTATGATGGTACATAGCCACGGAGCCCTTCCTTTAGACGAAGTTACAGCCGCAATTTCAGGAGCCTGTCAGTTTGAAGGGTGGAGTATAGAAGATACTATTTCAATCGGTAATGTTCTTGCCGACAGGTGGGTGATTAGGTGTGTCGAAAAACCGTCTGACATACCGTGGTATAGGTGGCCTCACGATGTTTGGAAAGAATTGGAAAGTCATACAAAAACTCCTCTCCCTGAACAACCAAAATTGGCGTATGATGAAGAGCCGACTGAGGACATGGCAAAATTAAGTTTCGAGATACCACCGAGATTTGCAAATGGATGGTTGAGTCGCTCGGGAAGAACACGAGAATGGGTTGGTAAGCATCTCTCAATGATACCCGATAAGCAATCCTATCGAGTTAGAGATGCTGTTACACGAAAGCCCTTGGGTAATGTAGACGAGGCTTTCGTTCTATCTCTAAATGATGGCGGCGAGGACCAAGATGGGGTTCAGAGAAGATTCGTAATGGCTGGCAGAACCTGGATTGTTGTAGATGCAGATCCTGAACAAAACGAACTCCTAGTCGCTCCAGTCTCTGATCAGGGACATGCTCCACAGTGGGTTGGGGAATTACCCCCTACTCCGGCACAAGTTGCTAGAGAAGCAGGCCGGCTGCGGAGATTGTTTGCTATTGATTTGGGGTTGATGAAGGATGAGGAAATCGATCAAATTGATCCAGCAGGATTACTCCAAGGTAGTACAAAAATTGACGAATACCCGCTCAATGGGGAAGCAAAAGGAATTCTAGCAGATATCATTAGTACTCACTTTTCATCAGCAAATATGATTCCAAGTGATAGATTAATCACAATCGAAGAAAGAAGCGATGCATTAGTAATAAATTCGTGTCAAGGTAATAGAATAAATGAAGCATTGGGTCATTATCTACTAGCTATGGCAAGCACTCGCTCTGGTAAATGGGGGAGATTAATTGTTGAGCCTTGCAGGATTTCACTGCAAGTAGGAGGAGTAAATCCTAGTGAGATTATCGAGTGGTTGTGTGAAACACCCCCAGATGCATTAGAAGGCGTGCTCTCAGTAACCTTACCAAATTCAAGAGAGGTTAGATGGAGATTTGCTCAAATTGCCAAAATTTTTGGAATATTGAGGCATGGAGTGGATCCAAGGAAAATAAACATTCAAGCCCTTCTAAAAAAATACAGAGGAACACCTGTTATGGATGAGGTATTGTCAAAACTTTTCCACGAAAGGATGGATGTAGATGGTGCGAGTGATGTGATGAGGGCCATCCAATCAGGATTGATTGGATTAGAGGTTTCTGCAATGGGGCCATTAGGAATCTCGAGTCGGTCCGAGAAAGATTTGCTTCTTCCCAATTTTGATAATCAACAGGTTAGAGCGAGACTAGAAGGGCGTCTGATGAATGAAAGAGCGGTTTTATGCTGCCTGAGATGTCATGCAGTAAGGCGATTCAGGGTTGCGAGATATCCTGAGATCTCCGATTCAAAAACCTGCTTAAAGTGCAAAGGACAGATGCTTGCATGTGCCCGGGAGGGTCTTGAAAAGCAACTGCTTGAATGGGTAAAGTCTGATGAAGAAAAAACCCGTGACCGAATGATGAAGAATGCGCAGGCTGTTGCTAACAGGGGAATGGATGCAATTCTAGCCTTAATGGGAAGGGGAATTGGAGAGACAACATGTCAGCGAATTATGCGAAAAGTTCAGCGAGGAGATCGAGATGCCTTATTTGAAGCGATACATATCGCCGAAATTGAGTATGCGCGAACCAGAAGGTTTTGGGGTTAGTCTGAGTCAAGTTCCATCAGGTTGACACGCTCAGCAGCTTCTACAACATCTCCTTCTTCCCACCAATCCACAGCGATAAAAGTCGGTCTTTTTCCGTGCAATTCCACACACTCAATCGCTCTTTCAACCATGAAATCAACATCATTTGCTTCGCTTGCACGATTTGGATCTGACAAGCCAGCTTGATTTTTTAACCAATTATTCATGTGAAATACAGGTTGGTTCACATCTCCTCTTAACTTATCACAATTCATTGAAGAAGTATCGTCATCCGCATAATTTGTGGTCCAACTATGCGTTAAAAAATCATGAAAATAGGGGTGCTGGGAGTCAGATGATTGTTCCCAAAATACTACCAATCTTTTGTTCATATTAATCATCTCAATCAAAGTAGGCCATTCAGAATTCATTTGATGGACATACATCATTTCTGATAGCCCTACATCATCGAATATTTCCTTCAAGTGGTCTGGTTCAACATAGTTTTCAATCAGCAAAGTTACAATATCTCTTTCCTCGCTATTTATTTCAGATTCTAATTTGTTTAACCAAGCCCAAGGATCTACTGCTCCATAGGTGCATGGGCTGAATCCTCTATCTGAATCACCATGACAAAACCTGACATTTGAAACACTTTGATCAGCGGTTGTAAGGTAATGAGTATCTAGCATGAATGCCCTCATTCCAGCATTCCACTGCGCTTGAAATCCTGTACGGTGATTGCTTGCAGGATAGTAGATATTATCCTCATGAGTGGAGTAAGAGTTGTGGGTTTCCGGGAATGTTACTTGGTCATATGTTCTATGACACAATATTACCAAACCATTGCAAGGGATCGTCTCCATGTATTCACAGGAACCATCATCTTGTGTTGCATTTGAATTGTAATTCATAGCCTCTGAATCTGTACATCCCAAAACAGGCTCTGGTTCTGGTTCCGGGTCACTATAATCACAAGAGCCGTCATCTTCAGTAGCATCAGAATTGTAGTTCTCTGCATCAGGGTCTGTGCAACCCAATAACGCATCAGTTTCAGTATTATCTTCTGATGTAGTCTCCTCCACATAATCGTCAAAGTATGTACATCCCGGTGAGAGTAGCAGGACCATTGTCAGCAGTATGACATGTCCTCGCATGTTGTCAAACTAGCAAACTTTCCATTTGAACGCACCGGTATTGCGATTGTATTAAACCGTGTTAATCCTAAATCTTGCGAATTGCTACACCTGCTTCTTCGAACATGGCAGTAGATGTATTGAAATCATCGAGCCATCTTTCTGGAATCTCAATATTGTCATAATAGATTACTTCGCTTATCCCAGCCTGAATTAAAGACCTTGCACATCTAGAACAAGGCGGCCATGTTACATATGCGGTACTTCCTTTCAAGGAAACACCGATTCTTGCCGCATGCATAATTGCGTTTTCTTCTGCATGACAGATTAGAGGGTATTTTAGGTCTCGATTATTCAATCGCTCTTCGTCATCATCAATTCCCCTTGGAAATCCATTAAAGCCTGTTGAACGAATTTCACGATCTTCTCCAACAATTACACAACCAACTTTAGTCGAGGGGTCTTTACTCCATTGGGCAATATGGTTAGCCAACTCGATAAATCGGTGGTCCCATTTGTTTGTCATATCCTCGCCTACAGTTAACTGACTAACTTCACATTCAAGAAACTATGTCGACATTTATTCCTAGATAAGAAAGAATGTTACCACAAAGGTATAGAGAACCTGTTACAACAATTAAGTCGGCGTATTCGCTAAATGATTCCAGCGCATTAGATGGATTTTCGATGTGCTTAACGCCTTTAATTGGTTCCTTAACTCCTGGATATCGACCGTTTTGAGGTTCAGTTGTAATTAATTCAACAGGAGGATTAATCGAGATCAACTCCAATATTGGAGAAAGAAAGGCATCCATATCTTGCTGGGGCGAGGTTCCGAGTAATAATGACCATTTCTGCGGTAGCATTTTTGCAATTTCAGGGATTGCTCTGGCCATGCCGCTAGGGTTGTGAGCGGCTTCCAAAAGGTAATTTTGCTCACCTTCGATAAATTGCATCCTAGCTGGCCATGTTATTGGTCTTCTCACAAAAGAATACCCAACCATATTACAAAGCATTTCAGCCAAGTCCGCAGCTTCCTCCATAAAAGTCGATTTTTCAGGCTTGTAAAATCTAGCGCTAATGGCTTCTTCCCGCATAGCATTGCGGACTCTTGCGCTTCCAGGATCCCTAATCAACATAGGCACTCCTGATCTCCATATTGCAGCCTTCTCTTTTGCAACTTTTTCAATCGTATCTCCCAATATTTCGCTGTGCTCCAAACTGATAGATGTAACCAAACACCCAACAACATCAGCAGATCTGGTTGCATCTAAACGCCCTCCTAAGCCAGTTTCTAATACCATTATTGATACTCCTGCATCCCTGCAAGCAATTAAAGAAACTAAGTAGGTTATTTCAAAAAAGGTCAAGTCTAACTGTAAATCTTTTACCTGTTTGAGACCATCATCAAAATCTTGAGGTGAGATTGATTTTCCATCAATTCTGACTCTCTCCTCTACCTGAATCAGGTGTGGTGATGAGAACATGCCAACCCTGTATCCCGCTCGAACTAAACCCGCAACAAGTTGCGCACAAGCGCTTCCCTTCCCGTTCGATCCTGCTACATGGATACAGTCCATGTCTCTATCAGGTCTGCCAAGGGCTTCCAGTGCAGCGTTTACTCTCGATAACCCGAGAGACATTCCCTTAGATTTAGAAGCGAACAGCCACTCCCTCAAACCATTCTCTGACATTGGCCCCGTAGGGGCCAGTATATCCAATGATTAGAAAACCACCCTCATTCTCGGTCATTAGTATGGGGGAGTCTGTATCAACTGACCACGTCCAGCGCGTCGAAGACGAATTGGCCAAAGAAGACACTCTTCTTTCTAACATGATTGAACAAGCACCAGGCATGATTGGAATGGCGCTGATGTTCATTGTAACGATTGTTTTGGGGATTTGGTTACAACCTTGGTTCGATGCTGCTGGATTACAAGCATTTGGAGAATCAGGGTCTACGGAAGTTCGATGGATCGCTCTAGAATTAGTTGCGATATTTGCTTTCACATTCCTGATTTTATGGTTGGCTAAGAACCATTTACAGCACTTCATCAAATACGGAATCCTGTTTGTTTTATTCTTAGCATTGTGTTACACTACCGTTCCTGGCGCACATATTCTTCTTGTTCCGGAAGTTGAAACTGAAGATTTTGCCTTTACAGAATCTGAAGATATTATGGAAGAATTATTCGCTGTAAATTCAGATGGAACTATGATTACTCACAAGACAATCTACTCAGATAATCAAGGGGATTTTAACCACACTTTCCTAGTTTCCAAAAGATCTCTAAACACTTCATTGGAATGGAATGTCGAATTACCGTCATATCCAGGTAGCCCTGACATTTTCGCCATTACTGAAGGAGAATTTGGATACACTGTAAACAATGATGCTTGGATTTGGACCTTAAACAAAGAAGATGGTTCAGTCATGAGTAAGTATGCATGCTTCGATGTAGAAGAATGGGACGGAACTTTAGAGTTTACTTTGGACCCTTCAGTCGGACCTTGTTTCTCAGCATTAGAAATAATTGAAGACGAAAACGCAGAAAATAGCGAGCCGAAAGGAGCAGTATACATACTGACAAGTAGGAATACCATTGTTCGCACAAATACATTCGCAGATGTCCTCGCTGAATCCAACCACACTAATGATACGGACAAAAATACATTCCAAGCAGAGTGGGTATATCCCCCGATTAACATGAATGAAAAGGCCATAATCAACCGTCAATATGATTCTGATAACTGGTTGATTGGAACTACTAGCGGTGCAGTAATGATCGAATTAGAAGAGAATTCTGTTGCACCCCCTAATATGGGTTTGGCACCCTCGGACCAGTATGATGAGGCATCAATCGAATGGTTATATGCCCCGCAACCAAACAATCCAATTTCAGCACTGAGTTTTATTGATAATCCTTGGGATGATGATGAAATATTGGCTATGGTGGGCCACCAAGATGGTGAAATTCAGGCTTTGATGGTTGACGATGATGGCGATGGTAATTTCAGCAAAGAAGAGCGTTTCAAAGGGGAAGATTCCTTCTCGGGACCTATCTCTTTCATTGCAAGCTATGATATTGACAAACAAAGTGGAGATGAACTCTGGATTGCCGATAGTGATGGCCTACACGGGCTATTCTACAAATCGATGATCGAATATGTAACAATCGAAAAAGACATAGGGCCAAATTCAACATTCGTAGTTGACGGTTACAACATCAGTACAACTGATGAAGGCGGGATCCTGAACATAGGTCTAACCGCTAAAGGAATTGTTGTAGAAAGGGGCGTTTTTGACCCTGATACGATGTATAATTCCTATGGTATCCAGTGGGATACAACAGCTTTCCTAATCGGCATAGGTCTTGCTATTTTGTTAATGACCGCTTTGATAATAAAACCGGAATGGTATGTTGTAAACACTGTTGGTGTTCTGGTTGGCGCTGGAGTAATAGTTATGTTGGGAGTGACATTTGTTCCAACCTTAATTGTAATTTTCATGGTTCTTGCTGCAATATATGATGCATGGGCAGTTTACAAGTCGAAGCATATGCTCGATTTAGCAGATACTATGATTGGTTTGAATCTACCAATATTGCTAGTAGCGCCACAAGAGAGTGGATATTCAATGCTTGATGAAAAGGATAGTATAAGTCCCGAAAGAAAACAAATGAAAGTAGATTCAAATGAAGTATCCGATGAAAATCAACCAAAACAAATGGTCAAGAGAAAGAAGCCGAAAGAGGCGATGTTCATGGGGCTAGGTGATGTGATATTCCCCGGTATGTTGGTAATTTCATGTGTAAATTACATCTCTGAAAGTGGCCTTGCTGTGGGAATTTCTGCTCTCATTGGCGGTTTAGTTGGTTACTTTGTTTTGATGACCTATGTTGCATCTGGCAGACCACAAGCGGGCCTTCCTTTGTTGAATGGCGGTGCGATTCTTGGATACATCATCGGTGGCCTAATCTTTGTTGGAAGTGCGGCATTCAGCTTTGGAATATCGTTTTGAGGGGTTTGAATGTTAAGTATGGAATTGTTTAGAAATGAAGCGGATAAAATTCGCGCAGACCACGATAAACGCGGCATACCACATGATAAAATCGACCAGGTAATCGACTTAGATGAACAATGGAGAGAAGCACTCAAGCAAATGGAAGCCGGTCGCAGAGAACGCAACCAGGCAGCTCGAGGCATCGCAGACGCAAAGAAAAGCGGAGACAAGGAAGAGGCGGATAGAATAATGGCCCAAGTGAAAGACTTGGGCGATAGAATCGTAGCTTTGGATGAAAAGGCCAAGTCTCTTCTAGAACAGCGAGATATGATAAGAATGCGTATTCCAAATCTACTGCATCAAGCTGTTCCAGTAGGGGATGATGAGTCAGGAAATACACAACATTCACTTCACGGCATGAAACCTAGTTTCGAATTTGAGCCTAGAACCCATAACGAACTTATCGAAATGAACAAGTGGGTTGATTTAGAGAGAGGTGCAAAGATTGCAGGAAGCAGATTTTTCTTCCTCAAGGGAGACTTGGCTCGCTTAGAGATGGCACTTCAAAACTACGCTGTTGATTTCTTGGTTGATAGGGGCTTCACTTTTGTTCAGCCCCCTGTAATGATGAATCGCAAGGCGTACGAAGGCGTTACGGATCTTTCTGATTTTGAAACCGTAATGTACGGAATTACTCCTGATCCATTATACATGATAGCAACCAGCGAACATCCACTTACTTCGATGTACATGGACGAGGTAATCGAGCCAAGTTTACTTCCAATCAAAATGGTTGGAGTTAGTGCTTGTTTCCGTCGTGAAGTAGGCGCACACGGACTATCGGATCGTGGAATTTGGCGAGTTCATCAATTTACCAAGATTGAGCAGATAGTGATATCTCACCCGGACGAATCGTGGAATCACCACGAAGATTTGTTGCAAAACTGCATTGATCTATGGGACAAATTAGGGCTGCATTACGAGGTTGTAAACATCTGTACTGGGGATATGGGAACCGTAGCCGCTAGAAAATATGATTTAGAAGCCTGGTTACCTGGTGCTGATGCATTCAAGGAAATAGTATCATGCTCCAATTGTACTGACTATCAGGCAAATCGTTTGCGAATGCGTTACAGAACAAGTGAAGGTAATGCAGCAGTACATACCCTAAACTCTACTGCAGTTGCCACAAGCAGAGCTCTTGTTGCCATTATGGAGCAAAATCAGCAGGCAGATGGCAGGGTAAGAATTCCTGACTGTCTAGTATCCCTGATGGGTGGTAAAACTCACCTTGAGCCGTGCCATTGGTGATACTGTTAGCAATCCAGTGATTGTTTTTGTAATTTTACTTCTGGCTGATACTTGTTGCATTCAACTAGAGGGTTTGAGGACCTCCAACTGGCATTGGAGTTAGCATCGTGATGGTTTCTCCACGGAGACTTGGACCAATATCGAATGTAGCAAAAATACCAATGTCTGCAATGTTGTGTGATAATGAGAACCATGTTCTTCCATATGCATCCACTCTGATATCTAAGAAATCCCCTAGACCTCCACAGCGATTGTATCCACAATCAACCACTGTGTCAATAGGGTCATCATCAGCATTAAGTTGGACAGTAGTAAGAAGTGGGGTTTCATTAAAAGCGTCAGTAGCATATGTCAGATATGCATTCCAAACCTCTTCTTCGCCCTCAGTCTCAGCCACATATCCGAATGCAACAGTCCCAGCATCGCCTGCCACAACCACAGGGAATCCGGTTCCTGATAGATTGATTGGGGGGGCAATCATAGTAGCATTTGACCAAGTGTCGCCCTGGTCTCTTGAATATGACCAATAAGGCATGTTGTCAATACCCATCCACATAGCGTGTATGTTTCCTTCGCTATCAACCTCAACCTGAGCTTCCTCAGCATTCCAAGTATTTGCAGTTCCCGATTCAGAGGTTGGTAATTCATGTTCAGTCCAAGTCGCACCATAATTCGTAGTTCTGTAAACAGAATATCCCTCTCCTGAACAACCGGTATTTCCACGATAGAAGTTCCCATCTACACTGCCCACAAGATGTGCTGTAAGTCCACCCGAACCACATGAAACCGGAGCTCCTGATGATTCAGGGCTCCAGGTATTTCCTCCATCGAAACTAGTTGAGCATAGGGGGTGTGGCGCATTTCCATTTATGCAGAACATCCAAGTGGTTGGGTAAAGTAAAGTGGATGCATTTGTACTAGCAATAGTTTGGTGATCTTGTACTGAGCGAACATCTGTAGCTACTGTGATAGGACTCCAAGAGTTTCCATCATCGTCAGACCATTCCACAGTCATACCAAGCAAAGCATGCATATCGAATTTCATAATTCGTCCTGTCCATGGGTCAACATAGACATAGGGATCATTAGAGTTAGGAACAGGAATCAACGGGTCATATGTGTTTAGACAGGTGTATGATAGAGCATCATACATTCCAATCAAGTCACACGATACAATCGCAGTGGATCCTGCAGGACCATTACCCCAAGATGTCATGACCATCGTATCTGTTTGTGTTATCCCCATAGTTGGTTCGAATGTAGACATGCCTATGCCATAGTAGGTTCCGGACGCTGGGAAAGGCATGTTTCTGCCTTCGAATTCGAAATCATCGTTCCCCCAGGCATCAACAGCATCTGCAAAGTGATACCATGTGAGTTTAGGTTTATCGAAATTCCAAACAGTGTTTACTTCAGGCGCTTCGTTGGTTTCTTCCTCACCAAAACATCCAGCAAGTGAAGCACTGACCATCAATAAGGCTAGAAATATAGTTCTCATTTACTCACCTTTGAATAAATCTGCACCAAGTAGGGGCAGGAGGACCGAGGCATCACCTTCAACACAGACATTTGGGGCCTCAGGCCTCATCTTTCCCCAACTGATTGCTTCTCGTAATCGTGCACCTGACAGGCTTCCATCGTGTTCAGGGGCGGTAGTAATGTAGATTGCAGAATCCAAACCTCCTCTGTATTGATTCCACCAAATTA
>PAYR01000045.1 GCA_002715345.1 Flavobacteriales bacterium
AAATATATTGAGAGAATGGATTAATAACAATTCCAAAATGTTCATTGGACCATTGATATTTAAAATCTAATTGATTAGCATATTCAATTCCCAATTCGGCATCACCAATTTCGAATCTGTTTGTTCCATGGTGAACTCCATTAGAAAATAATTCAGAAAAATGAGGTGCTCTATAGGCCCCTGAATATGAAACTCGGAAATGATGTTCTAATAATTTATAATACAATCCAGCAGAATAACTCGTACTATTAAATGTCTTTTTGTAATCAATATTTTCAAAATCTTGTGTTTCGTCAACTAGTTCAAGCTCTTTATTGTCGTATCTTAAGCCTGTGTTAATACCAAAATTACTTTTTAAATAATCAATTATAAAATATGTGCCAATATTAAGTGAGTTTGCATCAGGAACAAGTCTACTATTTATCAGATTTTTATTTTTTATTTGATTTGCCTGTACACCTAAATTAAACGTAAAATCATTGTATTCATATTTTATATTTGGTGAAATGAGGTTGTTTTCTAGTTCAAGGTCAAATGCTGGCACTGTGACTTTTTCTAGTTCTTTTAATTTGTTTATGAAATGACCAAAAAATAAATCAAATTTCATGTTATTTTTGAAATAACTTGTTTTATAAGTTAATAATCTATTACTGATGTATTGTGTAGGTCTTCTTTCAATATAAGCGTTTGTCCAATCAATATCATTTGAAATTAGAGAATTTAGATTTTCTTTAGCTGGATCGCCCTCGCAAACGTGTCCAGGAATACCTGTAATTTCATTGTGAATCTGAAATCTTATTATATTATTTCTATCTCCTAGTGATATCTTTATGGCGTTTTGTTTAAATCTTGAATTATAAAAATATGTTCCATCAGGAAGACGGTAATCAGATGAAATAGTGTTTTCTACATCAAAATTGAAATAAATACCATTTTTATTCATTTTTACTCCAAATTGAGATCTATTCAAAAAACTACTATTGTCAAACTTTGTAGTAAGATATACTTTTGGTTTATGACTATTTATAAATGGATTGTCCTTAAAATACAATAACCCTCCAATCGCTTCGGATCCATATTTTAATGCACTAGATCCTTTAATTAATTCTACATCTCCAATACCTAAATCGGTAAATCCAATGCCGTGATCATTAGCCCATTGCTGATTATTGATTTGCATCCCATTAAGGTAAGTAACAATACGCATTCCAGAAAGACCTCTAACTACAACTTTTTGAATTCCTAGACCAGATGAAATCATATCTACACCGATAATTTTATCAACACCTTCAATTAAAGAATTGTTTTTCAAAAAATTATTATTTAAAGATATCTTTTCAATATTTGTAAGTTTATTGTTTCCTAAATTATTATGTATTTCTACAATTCCAACTTCATCCAATTCAACATGAAGTTTTTTTAAAACAACCTTCATTTTTTCTGATGAATTGTATTTTAATACCTGTGTAGTATGGCCAAACTTAAAAAACTGAATATTTGAATTATCTTCAATGTCCTCATCAATAAAGAAAATACCCTCAGAATTAGTTTCTAAAAGTAAGTTTTGATCAACTAGTAAAACATTTACTCCTTCAATTGGCTGATTATTATTGTCAGTTACGAGACCTGAATTTTGAGCCTTTATTAAAATAGTTGATGTTAAAAACAGTAACAATAATGAGTTTTTTTTCATAGATCAACTTAAAAAAGGTAAATGAACCAATGCTTTAAACAAAATGACAATGCAAAATAAAACAAATTATAAAAAAAACGCAAGTCAATTGCGTTTTATAAAAAAGCATTACAAGATAAATAAAGGTCTATTTATACTTTTTAATTAATTTTCCAGCTTTTTCCCATACTTCATCGGGCATTGTCATTACAGGTGCATGATGTTCCTTTATTCTTGCATCGATTAGCGGAATATCACAACCCCAATGCTTATTAATATTTGCAACATTCCAACCAGAAATATCATCTGAAGGGTTTGATCTTGTAAAAGTTACCCAAAGCCAATTATGAAAATGGTCTGCAACAAAATCAGCATCATCAACTAAAGTTACCAAAGCAATACCATCAGGTAATTCTGATTTTGTTAGCATTTCAGTTTCACCATTTCCTTCAATTACTAAAACTCCAGGAATCACTAATTGAGCTTTCTGAAACCCAATGGGTAATGAAAGTTGTTCTATTTGGGTAGCTAATTCTCTTTTTTTTGTACCCGCTGCAACAAAAACAACTTTAGAACCTGAGTTGATACCTCCGCATGCACTATAATCAAGAGTGTCAATTGTTGTTTGAGTTTGAAAATGCATATCTCTTTGCCAATCAATACGTTCTAATAAATGTTTAAAAAATGATTCTTTATCATTTACATTTAAATTTGGATCATCTTCGTGAGCAACCATCATCAAGTATTTTGCTAAACTTAATTGACCTTTACCTAAAACATGATTAGATAGAGTTAATAACTCTTGTGGTTTACGTTCTGGATTATATGGCGTGTATCTCTCGCTTCCAATAGCTAAAAGTAATGGATGAACACCTGCTTCATCAACTGCATTTACTGCAATTATTCCAGGAATTTCAGAAGGAATTATACTATCAGTAATTTCATGAATTAGAGCACCAAATTGACTATCCTCTTGAGGTGGCCTACCAACTACAGTAAATGGCCAAATTGCATCCTTCTTTGCATAAACTTTAGACACTCTCATTACAGGAAAATCATGAGTTAAACTATAATAACCTAAATGATCACCAAACGGACCTTCAGGTTTTACGTCATCAGCATTTATTTCGCCACAAATAACAAAATCAGCTTCTGTTGACAATGTGTAACCCTCTTCAGTAACATAACGAAACCTTCGCCCTCCCATTACACCTGCAAAAGATAACTCACTCATACCCTCAGGTAGTGGCATAACCGCAGCTAAAGTATGAGCAGGTGGACCTCCAACAAAAATACTTACTTTAAGAGGTTGACTTCTTGCATTTGACTTAGATTGATGTACACCTATTCCTCTATGAATTTGATAATGCATACCAATTTCCTCATTCATAATGTAATCATTACCATTGAGCTGAACTCTATACATACCAAGATTTGATTTCATAACACCGGGCGAATCAATATCTTCAGTATATACCTGTGGTAAAGTAATAAAAGGTCCACCATCCATTGGCCAACATTGTATCTGTGGTAAATCTGAAATCTGAATCTCATTAAATGAATGAGAACTTACTTTTTTAGGAAGTGCCATGCGAGCAGAAGCAATCGCACTTAAATGAATCCATGGTTTTTTTAAAGCCGATAGCGGATCTGCTTTTAGACTAACTAATTTTTTTACATTATCAATAGTATCTCTAAAAATAAATCTACTTTGTTCAAGAGTTCCAAATAAATTGGAAACAGCAGGAAATTCACTTCCTTTTACATTTTCAAAGAAAACAGCTTTTCCTTCTTCTTGGAAGACTCTAAGTTGAATTGCAGACATTTCTAAATATGGATCTACCTCTTCTTTAATTCTAATGAGGTGACCTTGTTTTTCTAAATCAGCAACACATGCTTTTAGTGAAGAATATCCCATAGTTCAAAAATAGTAAAAGCCGCTTAATAGCGGCTTTTCTAAAAACATCTTTTTTCAGTAGAATTAACGATTTGCAATATTTACATAATCGCGGCGCGTATGCCCTTGATAAACTTGTCTTGGACGACCAATTGGCTCGTTGTTTTCGCGCATCTCTTTCCATTGCGCTACCCAACCTGGCAAACGACCTAATGCAAACATTACTGTAAACATATCCGTTGGAATCCCTAATGCACGATAAATAATACCTGAATAGAAATCTACATTTGGATATAAACCTCTTGCTACAAAGTACTCATCTTTTAAGGCAATTTCTTCAAGCTGCTTAGCAATATCCAATACAGGATCTTTGACTCCTAATTCAGCTAAAACTTCATCAGCTGCTTTTTTAATGATAGTCGCTCTTGGATCGAAGTTTTTGTATACTCGGTGCCCGAAGCCCATCAAGCGGAAAGAATCTGATTTGTCTTTTGCTTTGGCAACATACTTCGAAATATCACCACCATCTTTACGAATAGCTTCTAACATTTCGATTACTGCTTGATTTGCACCACCGTGTAACGGTCCCCAAAGAGCAGCAATGCCTGCCGATACCGAAGCGTATAAACTAGCATGTGAAGAACCTACAATCCTTACCGTAGAAGCTGAACAATTTTGCTCATGATCTGCGTGTAAAATCAACAGCTTATCTAATGCTTTTGACACTACCGGATTGACATCAAATTCTTCTGTTGGCAAACCAAACATCATGCGTAAGAAATTAGAACAATAGTCTAAATTGTTATTTGGATACACAACTGGCTGACGCATTCTGTTCTTGTAGCTCCATGCGGCTAGTGTTGGCAATTTTGCCAAAATACGAATAATGGTTCCATCTACTTGCTCTTTAGAACGGTTAGGGTCTAATGATTTTGGATAGAATGCTGTTAAAGATGACACCAAAGATGACAAGACGCCCATTGGATGTGCTTTAGAAGGAAAACCATCTAAGATAGATTTTACATCTTCATGCACCAATGTATGATGAACGATTCTCTCTTGGAAATCTTTCAACTCTTCGGTGGTTGGTAATTCGCCATAAATCAACAGGAATGCTACCTCTATAAAGCTCGATTTCTCTGCTAAATCTTCTATTGCATACCCTCTATAACGAAGAATTCCTTCTTCTCCATTTAAGAAAGTAATCGCACTTTCGGTAGAGCCTGTATTTTTAAATCCTTTATCTAAAGTAATTAAGCCAGATTCTGCTCGAATACGACTAATATCTAATGCTTTTTCGTTTTCTGTTCCCTCTACTACCGGAATTTGATAGCTCTTTCCATCATAATGTAGCTCTGCTGTTTTTGACATTTCTTATCTTCTATTTTCTTTTTTACTTTATATACTTAAACGACTTACCTGGGTAAATCGCATCTGCTCCTAAGGTTTCTTCAATTCGAAGCAATTGGTTGTATTTGGCCATACGATCGGAACGAGATGCCGAACCTGTTTTAATTTGACCACAATTTAATGCCACTGCTAAATCAGCAATGGTGTTATCTTCTGTTTCTCCCGATCGGTGACTCATTACCGAAGTGTAAGAGTTATTATGAGCCATCTGTACAGCTTCAATGGTTTCTGTTAGTGTACCTATTTGATTCACTTTAACCAAGATAGAGTTTGCTGTATCGCGCTCTATTCCTTGTGATAAACGCTTTACATTAGTTACAAACAAATCGTCTCCTACTAGCTGTACTTTTTCACCTATTGCTTCTGTTAATGATTTCCAACCATTCCAATCATCTTCGTCTAAACCATCTTCAATAGAAATGATTGGATACTTATCAGTCCAATCTTTCCAAAAAGCAACCATCTCATCAGAAGTCAATTTTTCTCCTGTTGATTGGTGGAAGTAATATACTTTTTCTTCTGCATTATAAAACTCAGAAGCAGCTGCATCCATAGCAATCCAAATATCTTCTCCTGGACGGTATCCCGCTTGCTCTATCGCTTTCAAAACATATTCTATTGCCTCTGTGTTAGAACCTAGGTTTGGAGCAAAACCTCCCTCATCTCCAACATTGGTAGAATATCCTTTATCTTTTAAAACTGCTTTTAGGTGATGGAACACTTCTGTTCCCATACGCAGACCTTCACTGAAACTTGATGCTCCAAAAGGCATTACCATAAATTCTTGGAAGTCGATGCTGTTATCAGCATGTGAACCTCCATTAAGAATATTCATCATAGGAACAGGTAATGTGCGTGCATTTACCCCTCCAACATAGTTGAACAACATTTGTCCACTTTCTAAAGCTGCTGCTTTTGCTGCTGCCATAGAAACTGCTAACATAGCATTGGCTCCAATATTGGCTTTATTTTCAGTACCGTCTAATTCAATCATAGTACGATCAAGGGCTGCTTGGTCACTCACGTACATACCGACCAAAGCTTCTAATATGGCCGTATTCACATTGTGCACTGCTTTAAGCACTCCTTTTCCTAAAAAAACACCTTTATCTCCATCGCGTAACTCTACAGCTTCGTATTTGCCAGTAGATGCTCCTGAAGGAACTGCAGCACGACCCAAAACTCCGTTTTCTGTAAGCACATCTGCTTCTACTGTTGGATTTCCTCTGGAATCCAAAACCTGACGGGCGTGTATATTTGCTATACGACTCATTAGTTCTTATGTGCTTTTATGTTGTTAATAAAATCATCAAACAAGTAACGAGAATCGTGTGGACCCGGAGAAGACTCTGGATGATACTGTACAGAAAAAGCATTTTTATCTATAATCTTTATTCCCTCAATAGTATCATCATTTAAGTTACGGTGTGTAACTTCTACTGTTGGATGACTTTCCACATCTTCTGATTTTACACCAAAACCATGGTTTTGAGAAGTCACCTCACACTTTCCTGTTGCTAAATTGATAACAGGGTGATTGATACCTCTGTGTCCATTGTGCATTTTATAAGTTCCAATTCCTTCTGATAATGCTAAAGCTTGATGCCCTAAACAAATACCAAATACAGGATATCCAGTAGCTGTTACTTTCTTCACATTTTCTACAACTTCTGGCATAGCTGCTGGATCTCCAGGGCCATTCGAAAAAAAGTATCCATCAGGATTCCATGATTGCAACTCTTCGAAAGTAGCGTTCATTGGGAATACTTTTAGATAACAACCTCTGTCGGACAAACAACGAAGGATGTTTTTCTTTACACCTAAATCCAAAACAGCTATCTTTAGTGATGCATTTTTATCACCATAAAAGTATGCCTTTTTTGTAGACACTTTAGAACAAAGCTGTAAACCTTCCATAGAAGGGACTTCTTCTAACTGCTTTTTTAGTTTATCAATATCTGTGATTTCAGATGAGATGATTCCGTTCATTGCTCCTTTATCACGGATATGACGAACCAATGCGCGTGTATCAATATCTGAAATAGCCACCATGTTTTCTTCTTCGTAATACTCTTGAATAGACTCTTTTGCATCTGTTCTAGAGTATTGAATATTGAAGTTTTTACAAATCAATCCAGCAATTTTCATCTGATCTGATTCAATCTCGTCAGCATGGATTCCATAATTACCAATATGTGCATTGGTAGTTAGCATAATTTGCCCGTAGTATGAAGGGTCAGTAAATATTTCCTGATAACCGGTCATCCCTGTATTAAAGCAAATTTCACCAGTAGCGGTCCCTACTTTTCCGGCTGCTTTTCCATAAAAAACAGTTCCATCTTCTAATAACAGAACTGCATCAGATTTGCTTTGGTATTTCATTGTTCTTTATTTATTTCAAAAAAATTCAAAAAAAAGGATAAAACGAAAAACGCTTTATCCCTTCTTATTTATAGTGCAAACAAGTGATTACTCACTCTTTTGCTCATCCTCTTTAGCGTTTTCTTCTTGTACTTTTTCTGCATCTGGAGCTTCTTCTGCAACAGCCTCTTCTACTGGATTTTCCTTCTCAGTTTTAACTTCTTCAACAGCTAAAGTCTCTTCTACTACTGCTTCTGCAGCTGGTGCTTCTTCTGCAACAGCCTCTTCTACTGGATTTTCCTTATCAGTTTTAACTTCTTCAACAGCTAGAGTCTCTTCTACTACTGCTTCTGCAGCTTTTTTAGCACTTGACCTACGGGTTGATTTTGCCTTTTTCTTTGGCCTATCTGTAGTATATGTATCATTATAGTCAACCAATTCGATTATACACATTTCTGCATTGTCACCTAAACGGTTTCCTGTTTTTAAAATACGCGTATATCCTCCTTTTCTATTCGCTACTTTAGCTGCTACATCACCAAATAATTCAGTAATAGCTTCTTTTTGCTTTAGATAGCTAAATACTGTTCTTCTTGAATGAGTAGTGTCGTTCTTTGATTTTGTAATCAAAGGTTCCACATACTTACGCAAAGCTTTCGCCTTAGGAACGGTAGTTTTAATACGCTTGTGCTCGATTAAAGAGCAAGCCATATTAGCAAGCATTGCTTTTCTGTGCGCAGCTTTTCTACCTAAGTGGTTAAATTTCTTTCCGTGTCTCATTTTTACTATTCCTTATCTAAATTATATTTAGAGATGTCCATTCCAAAAGACAATCCTTTATCTTTCACTAAATCTTCCAACTCTGTTAACGACTTTTTACCAAAGTTTCTAAACTTCAATAGATCTGTTTTGTTGAAAGAAACCAATTCTCCTAATGTTTCTACTTCTGCTGTTTTCAAACAGTTTAATGCTCGCACAGACAATTCCATATCTACTAATTTTGATTTTAGCAATTGACGCATGTGTAATGTGTCTTCATCAAAATCATTTGAGGTATCTGTATCTGCCGTTTCAAAAGAAACATTCTCATCAGCAAACAACATGAAATGCTGAATCAAAATTTTTGCAGCTTCTGTTAAAGCATCTTCAGGGTGAATAGAGCCATCTGTTTCAATTTCGAAAACTAACTTTTCATAATCTGTTTTTTGCTCTACACGGAAGTTCTCAACGCTATACTTAACGTTTTTAATCGGTGTAAAAATAGCATCCATTGCTACTGTACCTACAGCTGCAGTAGCTTTTTTATTGTCTTCAGCTGGGATATATCCGCGACCTTTTTCGATAGTTAACTCCATCTCAATAGTCACATCTTTTTCCATGTTACAGATTGCTAGATCTGGGTTTAAAACCTGGAATGAAGAAAGATTTTTACCAACATCTCCTGCTGTAAGCGTTTTACTATTACTTACTTTTACAGAAACTCTTTCAGTATTCTCATCTTCAATTTGTTGTTTTAAACGAATCTGCTTTAGATTTAGAATCATTTCTGTTACATCTTCTACAACTCCTTTGATAGTAGAAAACTCATGTTCTACTCCTTCAATCTTCACAGATGTAATAGCAAATCCCTCTAAAGAAGATAACAACACTCTTCTTAATGCATTCCCAATAGTCAAACCATATCCTGGTTCTAATGGACGGAACTCAAAACTACCTAGAGTGTCTGTTGACTCTACCATGTAAACTTTATCCGGTCTTTGAAAATCTAATATTGCCATAATTATGGGAGGTTTTAAATTATTATTTAGAGTAAAGTTCAACGATTAGTTGTTCCTTGATGTTCTCAGGAATTTGTGTGCGCTCTGGAATTGCAGCTAGCTTACCCGTCATTGTATCTGGATTCCACTCTACATATTCGCAACGTTCTCCTGCATTTGCCAAAGAACTCGTTACAACTTCTAACGATTTTGATTTTTCTCTTACAGCGATATCATCACCTAAGTTTACTGAATAAGAAGGAACATTCATTACTTCTCCGTTTACAGTAATGTGACGGTGTGTTACCAACTGACGAGCAGCTCTTCTTGTAGGAGCAATACCTAAACGGTAAACGATATTATCTAAACGAGCTTCACATAATTGAAGTAAAATCTCACCAGTAATACCTTTTCTTCTTGATGCTTCCTTAAACAAGTTAGAGAACTGACGCTCTAAAATGCCGTAAGTATATTTTGCTTTTTGCTTTTCAGCTAACTGACCTGCGTATTCAGATTTTTTAGCTCTTCTGTTATTACCATGTTGACCTGGGCCATAGTTTCTTCTTTCTAAAGCCTTGTCTGGACCAAAAATTGGCTCACCGAATCTACGGGCGATTTTTGATTGAGGACCTCTGTGTCTTGCCATTGTTCTGTGTTTTCTAAATTAACAATAATTAGACTCTACGTCTTTTAGGTGGGCGACATCCGTTGTGTGGAATTGGAGTTACATCAACAATTTCTGTAACTACAATACCATTATTATGCAATGTTCTGATTGCAGACTCTCTACCTGAACCAGGACCTTTAACATAAACTTTCACTTTACGCAAGCCAGCTTCATAAGCCTTTTGTGCGCAATCTTCTGCAGCTGTTTGAGCAGCGAAAGGAGTATTCTTTTTAGAACCTCTGAAACCCATTTTACCAGCAGAAGACCAGGAAATAACCTGACCTTGATTATTGGTCAATGAAATGATAATGTTATTGAAAGTAGCTTGGATATGCGCTTGACCTATCGCTTCTACTTTAACGTTTCTTTTCTTTTGATTTGACTTAGCCATGATTAACCTTTATTATTTAGTGGCTTTTTTCTTGTTAGCAACTGTTTTACGCTTACCCTTACGAGTTCTAGAGTTATTCTTTGTTCTTTGACCTCTTAATGGTAAACCTGAACGGTGACGAATGCCTCGGTTACAACCGATATCCATCAATCGTTTGATGTTTAATTGAATTTCTGAACGCAATTCTCCTTCCACCTTAACTTCATCACCGATGATTTGACGGATTTTAGATAATTGGTCATCTTTCCAATCTTGCACTTTTACACTGTGGTCTACACCTGCTTTGTCCAAGATTTCTTTAGCTGTAGTTGACCCTATTCCGAAGATGTAGGTTAAGCCAATTACGCCTCTTTTGTTTTTTGGTAAATCGATACCTGCGATTCTAGCCATCTATATTTGTTTTTATTAACCTTGACGTTGTTTAAACTTAGGATTCTTTTTATTGATCACATACAAGCGACCTTTTCTGCGAACAATTTTACAATCTTCGCTTCTCTTTTTTAATGATGCTCTTACTTTCATTGTATTAGTATCTGTAAGTTATTCTACCTTTTGTTAAATCGTATGGCGACATTTCTAACTTCACTTTATCTCCAGGCAATAGTTTAATGTAAAACTTGCGCATCTTACCAGAGATATGTGCTGTAATGATATGACCATTCTCTAACTCTACTCTAAACATTGCGTTAGAGAGTGCTTGAGTGATTGTTCCATCTTGTTCTATGTGTGCCTGTTTGGCCATACTTTATTTGTTTTTCAACACTTCTTCTATAAATTCAAAACTCGATAAGATATCGGCTTTACCTTTTTTTACTGCTACAGTATGCTCATAATGTGCCGAAGGCATCTTATCTGCTGTGGTTATGGTCCATCCATCTGCATGTTGTAAAATATTTCGCAAACCCATGTTAATCATAGGTTCTATAGCGATTACCATTCCGTCTTGCAGTTTAGGTCCTCTTCCACGCTTACCGTAGTTTGGCACTTCTGGGCTTTCGTGAAGACTTTTACCTACACCATGTCCAACCAATTCTCTCACCACTCCGTATCCGTATTCTTCGGCATGCTGTTGCACAGCAAAACCGATATCACCGACACGCTTTCCAGCTACTGCTTGTTCAATTGCTTTGTACAAGCTTTCTTTGGTTACATCCAGCAATTGTTGAACTTCTGCGCTTACCTCACCAATGGTATAAGTATAAGCAGAGTCGCCATAAAAGTCGTTCATCAAAACCCCACAATCTACTGAAAGGATGGTGCCTTCTTTCAAAGGTTCATCATTTGGGATGCCATGAACAATTTGTTCGTTTGGCGAAACACATAATGAGTTCGGAAACCCACTGTGTCCCTTAAAGGCCGGATATCCTCCGTTATCGCGAATGAACTCTTCAGCTCTTGCATCTAACTGAAGGGATGTTACTCCTGGTTCAATTAGTTTCGCAACTTCGGCATGTGCCTTTGCAACAAGTAAAGAACTTTTTCTTATCAGTTCAATTTCCTCTTCTGTTCTTAAAAAGATCATGAGAGGAAAATTTTAGCCCATCATCCCTGTGGATGATTTGCCTTTTATTCTTCCACCACCACTTGTTAATCCATCATAATGACGCATCAATAAGTGACTTTCAACTTGTTGTAGTGTATCCAATACTACTCCTACCATAATTAACAAAGATGTACCTCCGTAAAACTGAGCAAACCCTTGATTAACTCCAAATTGCATAGCGAATGCTGGAAGAATAGCTACAAACGCTAAGAATAATGAACCTGGTAGTGTTATTTTCGACATAGCATCATCCAAGAACTCAGCCGTTTTACGGCCCGGTTTTATACCTGGGATGAAACCTCCGTTTTTCTTCATATCGTCAGCCATCTGCTTTGGATTAACAGTAATAGCTGTATAGAAGTACGTAAAGATGACCACCATAAAGAAGAATACTAAGTTGTACCAGAAACCTGCAAAATCAGTGAATGCTGCTGCAAACCCTTGCAATGCTTCTGAATCTGAGAATCCTACTAAAGTGATTGGAATAAACATAATTGCTTGTGCAAAAATGATTGGCATTACACCTGATGCATTCACTTTTAAAGGAATGTACTGACGAACGCCTCCGTATTGTTTGTTACCTACTACTCTTTTAGCAAAGTTTACAGGGATTCTGCGTGTTCCTTGTACTAATAGAATACTTACAAAAATTACGGCTAACAAAGCTACCATCTCTACCAAGAACATTACTAATCCCCCACCTTGGCTCTCTAAAGCAGTAGCAAACTCTGCCATTAAAGATCCTGGTAAAGCAGCAATAATGCCAATCATGATGATAAGTGAAATTCCATTACCGATACCTCTATCTGTAATTTTCTCTCCTAACCACATCACAAACATAGTTCCTGTTACAAGGATAATGATTGATGATAACCAGAACGCTGTAGGGCTTAACAAGAATGCTTCTGCCGGTAATTGTGCTTGTAGGTTAGCAATATAACCTGGCGCTTGTCCAGCGGTAATTAAGATTGTTAAGTAACGTGTAATGTTGTTGATTTTTCTTCTCCCGCTCTCTCCTTCGCGTTGTAATTTTTGGAAATAAGGAACTGCAATCCCTAACAACTGAATAACAATAGAAGCAGAGATATATGGCATAATACCTAAGGCAAAAATAGACGCCTGAGCAAATGCTCCTCCTGTAAATAGATTTAATAAGCCTAATAAACCTGAGGATGCTTGTTGTTGTAGTGCAGATAACTGTGTTGGATCAACACCTGGCAATACTACAAACGATCCTAAACGATAAATTAAGATGAACCCAAGAGTTATTAAGATACGAGTTCTTAGTTCCTCAATCTTCCAAATATTATTCAGTGTAGTGATTAAATTCTTCATAGTAATTATTACAATGTAGTGGCTGTACCACCTGCAGCTTCAATAGCAGCTTTTGCTGATGCTGAGAAACCGTGAACTGTTACATTTAGTTTTGCTTTCAACTCGCCTCTACCCAAAATTTTCACTAAGTCGTTTTTGTGAGCTAATCCATTTGCGATTAGTGTTTCTAAATCAACAGCATCTTTAATTTTCTTGTTGTCAACTAAAGTCTGTAAAGTGTGTAAATTCACACTTCTATACTCTTTTCTGTTTGGATTCGTGAAACCAAATTTAGGCACACGTCTTTGAAGTGGCATTTGACCACCTTCGAATCCAATTTTACGAGAGTAACCCGAACGAGATTTAGCTCCCTTGTGACCTCTTGTAGAGGTGCCACCTTTTTTGGAACCTTCACCACGAGCGATTCGTTTTCTATTTTTAACTGATCCTTTTGCAGGAGTTAGATTACTCAAATCCATCGTTAATCTGATTAATTCGTTGCTTACTTAACTTCTTCTACTTCAAGTAAGTGATTTACTTTTTTTACCATACCCAAGATTTGAGGAGTTGCATCGTGTTCCACAACTTGGTTCATTTTGCGTAAGCCAAGTGCTACCATGGTTCTTTTTTGATCCTCTGGTCTACCAATCTTGCTTCTTACTTGTTTGATTCTGATTTTAGTCATCAGTGTATTTTTTATCCGTTAAATACTGTATCTAAGTTTACACCTCTTTGCGCAGCAACAGCTCTTGCATCTCTTAACTCTGTTAAAGCTTTGAATGTAGCTTTTACTAAGTTGTGAGGGTTTGAAGAACCTTTTGACTTCGCTAATACATCGGTAACACCAGCGCTTTCCAATACTGCACGCATCGCACCACCGGCTTTTACTCCGGTACCATTAGAAGCTGGCTTAATCAACACCTCAGAACCTGAGAATTTGGCCAATTGCTCGTGAGGAATTGTTCCGTTCATTACAGGAACCTTTACCAAGTTTTTCTTAGCAACATCAATCGCTTTACTGATAGCTGTTGTTACTTCTTGAGATTTACCTAATCCGTGACCAACAATACCGTTACCATTACCTACAACTACAATTGCAGAGAAGCTGAATGTTCTACCACCTTTCGTTACTTTGGTTACACGCTGAATACCTACTAACTTATCTGTTAGTTCAATATCGCTTGCTTTTACTCTTTTGAATTCTGACATAATGTATATCTTAGAATTTTAATCCACCTTCTCTGGCTCCTTCAGCCAAAGCTTTAATTCTTCCATGATAAAGGTAACCACCTCTATCAAAAACTACTGAAGAGATGCCAGCAGCGATTGCTTTTTCAGCAATTGCTTTACCTACAACACCTGCTTGTTCTACCTTTGTTCCAGCAGCGCCTTTTGAGGATGCAGCAGCCAAAGTTTTTCCGCTTAAATCGTCAATAACCTGAGCGTAAATCTCTTTGTTACTGCGAAAAATCGCTAACCTTGGTTGTTCAGGAGTTCCAGAAATCGCAGCGCGAATTCTTCTTCTGATTTTATTTCTTCTTTCTTCTTTAGAAAATGCCATTTTTATTATCGCAATTATTCAGTTATTAACTAGCGGCTGCTGTTTTACCGGCTTTTCTTCTTAGTTGCTCACCAACGAACTTGATACCCTTTCCTTTGTATGGTTCAGGTTTTCTCAACGAACGAATTTTAGCGGCTACAGCTCCTAATAATTGGTTATCTGCAGAAGTTAGTGTGATGATTGGGTTTTTCCCTTTCTCTGATTGAGTTTCAATCTTCACTTCCAAAGGGATTTCAAACACAATATTGTGAGAGAAACCTAGTGCCATCTCTAGCTTTTGACCAGAGTTACTTGCACGATAACCTACCCCTACCAATTCCAATTCCTTTTTATAACCTTCAGAAACACCTATCACCATATTGTTTAATAAAGCGCGTGTTAATCCGTGGAAGGATTTATGCTCTTTACTATCCGATGGACGCTCTACTGTCAAAATGTTTTCTTCCATTTTGATGATCATATCAGCGTGGAAAGTTCTTGCGAGCTCTCCTTTAGGTCCTTTCACAGTAATAGCATTGTTTTCGCCTAAGGCTACTTCAATACCTTGAGGAACTGTAATTGGGCTTTTACCTACTCTTGACATCGTTTTTATTTATTTCTTTTTAATAAACGTAACACAATACTTCGCCACCTACGTTTTGAGTGCGTGCTTCTTTGTCCGTCATTACTCCTTTAGAAGTAGATAGGATAGCAACACCTAAACCGTTTAATACACGTGGCATTGTTTCTTGATTTGCGTATTTACGCAAACCTGGCTTAGAAATACGCTCTAAACTCTTAAATGCTGGAGTTGTACCGTTGTATTTCAAAGCAATTTTTAGCTTTCCTTGCTTATTATCTTCTTCTACTTTGTAGTTTAAGATATATCCTTTTTCCATCAAGATACGGCTCATTTCCTTCTTGATGTTTGAAGCAGGAACAGCAACCACCTTGTGGCCTGCTTTTGCTGCGTTTCTAATACGCGTTAAATAATCTGCAATTGGATCTGTATACATTTCTGATCTATTATCTTGTTACCAACTTGCTTTCTTTACGCCTGGAATCAATCCATTATTCGCCATTTCACGGAATGTTACACGAGAAATACCAAATTGACGCATATATCCTTTTGGTCTACCAGTTAATTTGCATCTGTTGTGTAAACGAACAGGTGATGCATTTTTAGGTAGCTTTTGTAATCCTTCGTAATCGCCAGCGGCTTTTAATGCAGCTCTTTTGACTGCATATTTGTCAACTAATTTTTGACGTTTCACCTCTCTGGCTTTCATTGATTCTTTAGCCATATCTTACTTTTTAAATGGTAAACCAAATTCTGTTAATAAACTCTTTGCTTCTTCATCCGAATTGGCAGAAGTAACAAATGTGATATCCATACCTGTGATTTTATTCACTTTATCGATATCGATTTCTGGGAAGATGATTTGCTCTTTGATACCCATATTGTAGTTACCACGGCCATCAAACCCAGATGCAGAAATTCCTCTGAAGTCACGCACACGTGGTAGCGATGCTGTGATGAATCTTTCAAGGAATTCATACATTCTGTCTCCCCTTAAAGTTACACGAGCACCAATCGGCATCCCTTTACGCAACTTAAAGTTTGAGATATCTTTTCTTGATATGGTAGGAACTGCTTTTTGTCCTGTAATAGAGCTGATTTCAGTACATGCTTGATCTACCATTTTCTTGTCAGCTACGGCTGCACCCAACCCTTGGTTGATACAGATTTTCTTTAACACAGGAACCTGCATTACTGACTTGTAGGAGTACTGCTCTTTTAGCTTTACTACGATTTCCTCCGTGTACTTCGTTTTTAATCTAGGTGTGTACATTACTTGATTACCTCCCCTGATTTTTTATAATATCTTACTAATTTACCTGTCTTCTCATCTCTTTTTCTTCCGATACGAGTAGCATCTCCAGATTTTGGATCAACTAACATAAGGTTAGAGATGTGAATAGGCGCTTCTTGCTTAACAATTCCTCCTTGAGGATTGGCAGCATTTGGCTTACTGTGCTTAGATACCATATTTACGCCTTCTACAATTGCACTGTTTTTAGCAATCAAAACTTCGATTACTTTTCCTTCAGAACCTTTTGAGTTTCCAGCAATAACCTTTACGGTATCTCCTTTTTTAATGTGTAACTTAGACATGCTAATTACTTTTATTTACAACACCTCTGGTGCTAATGAAACAATTTTCATGTATTGCTTATCTCTCAACTCTCTTGAAACAGGACCGAAAATACGAGTACCTCTCATTTCTCCAGTTGGGTTTAGCAATACGCATGCGTTGTCATCAAAACGGATGTAAGATCCATCTGGGCGTCTTACCTCTTTTTTTGTTCTTACAACAACGGCTTTTGTTACTGTTCCTTTCTTGATATTTCCTGCGGGCATGGCATCTTTCACCGTTACTACAATGGTATCACCAACAGAAGCATATCTTCTTTTGGAACCGCCAAGAACCTTAATACAAAGAACTTCCTTTGCACCTGAGTTGTCGGCTACTTTTAATCGGGATTCTTGTTGTATCATTTACTTAGCTCTTTCTAAAATTTCAACTAATCTCCAGCATTTATTTTTACTGATTGGACGTGTTTCCATGATTTTAACAGTGTCTCCTTCGTTACAATCATTCTTCTCGTCATGAGCAGTAAACTTACTGGTCTTCTTTACGAACTTCCCATAAAGTGGGTGCTTTTCTCTACGCTCTACAGCAACAACAATGGACTTATCCATTTTGCTACTTGTTACCACTCCGATACGTTCTTTTCTTAGGTTTCTCATCTTATCTTCCTAATTATGCTTCGTTCAATTCTCTGTTACGTAATTCTGTAAGAATACGAGCAATTGTTTTTCTAGCAAATGTAATTTGCTTTGGGTTTTCTAATGGAGAAACCAAGTGATTTACTCTCATTTTTTCCAAGCGAGCTTTTTCTTCGTCTAGACGCTCTTCTAACTCGTTGGTCGCCATTTCTTTTATTACTGACTGTTTCATCTTGCTCTTTTTCTTTTATGCTTCTACGTAATCTCTTCTGACAACGAATTTAGTTTTGATTGGCAATTTTTGTGCTGCTAATCTCAACGCTTCTTGTGCAATTTCTTTTGATACCCCTTCGCACTCGAATAATACGCGACCAGGTCGTACAACAGCTGCCCAATAATCTGGAGCACCTTTACCTTTACCCATTCGCACTTCGGCTGGCTTAGAGGTTACTGGTTTGTCTGGGAAGATGCGAATCCAAACTTGTCCTTGACGCTTCATGTAACGCGTTACTGCGATACGTGCTGCCTCAATTTGACGAGAGGTGATCCAAGTTTCTTCCAAGGCCTTAATTCCGAAAGATCCAAAAGCCAACTGGTGACCTCTTTGGGCATTACCTTTCATTCTGCCCTTTTGCATCTTTCTAAACTTTGTCTTTTTTGGCTGTAACATAGCTCTTAACCTTTATGCTTTGTTATTTTCTTCTTCTCTTAAACTTACCACCTGACTTAGCGCCACCTTTCTTGGTTTGACCAAGGTTTGGTGATAAATCACGCTTACCATATACTTCACCTTTACAGATCCACACTTTGATACCGATACGACCGTAAGTCGTGTGTGCTTCTTCTAAAGCGTAATCGATATCTGCACGAAATGTGTGTAATGGTGTTCTTCCATCCTTAAACATTTCTGAACGCGCCATTTCTGCACCATTCAAACGACCAGAAATCTTAACCTTGATTCCTTCAGCTCCCATTCTCATGGTTCCAGCAATGGCCATTTTGATAGCTCTACGGAAAGAGATACGACCTTCAATTTGGCGAGCAATACTTGCTGCTACCAAACGCGCATCTAATTCAGGACGCTTAACTTCAAAAATGTTAATTTGAACTTCTTTCTTAGTAATCTTCTTTAATTCCTCACGAAGCTTATCTACCTCAGAACCACCTTTACCGATGATAATACCTGGGCGAGCTGTGTGAATTGTAATAGTGATCATTTTAAGGGTACGCTCGATAACTACTTTGGCAACGCTAGCTTTTGCTAAACGCACACCTATGTACTGACGAATCTTGCTATCCTCAGCAATCTTGTCTCCATATTTTCTTCCGCCATACCAGTTAGAATCCCATCCTCTGATGTATCCTAATCTGTTACCTATTGGATTTGTCTTTTGTCCCATTATATGATTACTTTTCTTCTGTTCTACTTCCCAAAACCAATGTTACATGGTTGGATCTTTTTCTGATTCTGTGTGCTCGACCTTGTGGCGCTGGCTGAATACGCTTCAACATACGACCACTGTCTACAGTCACTTCTTTTACAAAAAGTTGACTGTCCTCCATGCGAGCGCCTTCGTTTTTTGATTCCCAGTTGGCTAAAGCTGATAACAAAAGCTTCTCTAAACGAGCAGATGCTTCTTTTGGGTTGAATTTCAAAATGTGCAGTGCTTTGTCAACGTCCTCGCCTCTAATGATGTCGGCAACCAACCTCATTTTACGTGGAGAGGTAGGGCAATTGTTCAGCTTTGCGAAAGCAACGTTTTTACGCTTCTCTTTTAAAGCTTCAGCTCTGTTTTTCTTTCTAACTCCCATTTTGATATAATTATTTATCTAATTATTTTTTCTTGTTTCCTCCGTGGCCCCTAAAGTTTCTTGTTGGCGAAAATTCACCTAACTTATGACCTACCATATTTTCTGTAACGAATACAGGAACGAATTGTTTACCATTGTGTACTGCAATTGTTAGTCCTACCATATCAGGAGAAATCATTGAAGCACGAGACCAAGTTTTGATAACACTACTCTTACCCGAAGAAATATTTGCTTCTACCTTCCTTTGAAGTTTGTAGTGAATGAACGGTCCTTTTTTTAGTGATCTTGCCATTTCTTATCTTATTTCTTGCGTCTTTCAACGATGTAAATATTCGACTTATTCTTTCTAGTGCGTGTCTTGTATCCTTTTGCAGGTATACCTTTTCTAGAGCGTGGGTGACCTCCAGAAGCACGACCTTCACCACCACCCATTGGGTGATCAACTGGGTTCATCGCTACTGGTCTAGTTCTTGGTCTTCTACCCAACCAACGGCTACGACCTGCTTTACCAGAGTTCTGCAAAGAGTGCTCTGAGTTTGATACAGTACCAATTGTTGCTAAACATGTTTGTAAAATCATTCTTACCTCACCTGAAGCTAATTTTACAATAGCATACTTACCATCACGAGCCATTAACTGAGCATAAGCCCCTGCTGAACGAACCATTACAGCTCCTTGTCCTGGACGTAACTCAATGTTGTGAATGGTAGCACCTAATGGAATTTCAGATAGGTACAATGTATTTCCTACTTCAGGAGCAACTCCTTTACCAGAAACAACAGTTTGTCCTTCTTTTAATCCGTTTGGAGCAAGCATGTAACGCTTTTCACCATCTGCATAGCTTAATAAAGCGATGAATGCAGTACGGTTTGGATCGTACTCAATTGTTTTAACAGTTGCTGGGATACCGAATTTATCTCTTTTAAAATCGATAACTCTGTATCTACGCTTGTGACCACCACCCATATGGCGCATAGTCATTTTACCTGTATTGTTACGACCACCTGATTTACCTTTCTTGGAAATCAATGATTTTTCAGGATTATTTCCAGTAGTTAATGCATCAAAGTCATTAACAACTTTAAATCTTTGTCCTGGTGTAGTCGGTTTTAGTTTTCTAACTCCCATCTTACTATATCTTAGATGTTGCTATAAAAATCAATTGTATCTCCTTCAGCTAACTGAACAATCGCTTTTTTGTAGTGCGCTGTTCTTCCGCTGATTATACCTGCTTTTGTAAAACGACTTTTAGTTTTACCGGTATAGTTCATGGTGCGTACTGAGTCAACTGTAACTCCGTATGCTTCCTCTACTGCTGCTTTAATCTGAATTTTGTTTGCCTTACGGTCTACAACAAATCCAAAGCGATTGAATTGCTCGCTAGCATCAGTCATTTTCTCTGTAATGATCGGTTTAATTAAAATACTCATCGTCTTAGCTTAAAGTGTTTTCAATTTCTTTTACCGAACTCTCTACCATTAAAATGTTTCCTGCATTCATAATTTGGTATGTGTTCAAATTAGCTGCAGTAGTAACATTTGTCCTCTCTAAGTTACGAGCTGACAAGTAGATGTTTTGGTTTGCTTCATTTAACACTAACAAAGTCTTTTGCCCTTTCATGTTAAGGTTTTTTAACATATCAAGGTATTGTTTTGTTTTTGGTGCATCAAAGTTGAAGTCTTCCAAAACAGTGATGTTCTTACTCTTTGCCATGTGCGACAAAGCAGATACACGAGCTACACGCTTTACTTTCTTGTTCAATTTGAAGCTGTAGTCTCTTGGTTCTGGACCAAAAACACGACCTCCGCTTCTGAATAATGGGTTCTTTATAGAACCTGCACGCGCAGTACCTGTACCTTTTTGTTTTTTAATCTTTCTTGTAGAGCCTGTGATTTCACCACGCTCTTTAGCTTTGTGAGTTCCTTGACGTTGGTTTGCCAAATATTGCTTCACATCTAAATAGATTGCATGATCGTTTGGCTCAGCCCCGAATACCTTCTTGTTCAGCTTGACTTTCTTCCCAGTCTCTTTTCCGCTGATATTGTATACTGCTAATTCCATTACTTATCTACAATTACATATGAGTTCTTAGGTCCAGGGATTGCTCCTTTTACGACCAATAAATTCTTTTCAGGGAACACTTTCATAACCTGAAGGTTAGTTACCTTCACTCTTTTGTTACCCATTTGACCTGCCATACGCATTCCTTTGAATACACGCGCTGGGTAAGAAGCCGCACCAATAGAACCCGGAGCACGCATTCTGTTGTGCTGACCGTGTGTAGCATCACCTACACCTCTAAAGTTGTGTCTTTTAACTACACCTTGAAAACCTTTACCTTTAGAGGTTCCGGCTACATCAACAAACTCACCTTCTGCAAAGATGTCTACTGTAATAGCATCTCCTAAGTTGTGTTCTCCTTCAAAATCGCGGAACTCTGCCAATTTCTTTTTTGGTGCTGCTCCTGCTTTTTTAAAGTGTCCCATTGAAGGCTTATTTACGCGGCTTTCTTTTTGGTCTTCAAAACCAAGCTGCAAGGCATTGTAACCATCCGTTTCAGGAGTTTTAACCTGAGTAACTACGCATGGTCCAGCTTCAATTACGGTGCAAGGGATGTTTTTCCCGTTTGCATCGTAAATGCTAGTCATACCGATTTTCTTTCCAATGATTCCTGACATTGTTCTTTTAGTTCTTAAATTAAACTATCACACTTTAATCTCAACATCTACTCCACTTGGCAACTCTAACTTCATCAATGCATCGATCGTGTTAGAAGAAGAAGAATAGATATCCATCAATCTTTTATGAGCGCACAACTGGAATTGCTCACGAGACTTTTTGTTTACGTGAGGCGAACGTAATACTGTGTAAATACGCTTGTGCGTTGGTAATGGAATTGGACCACTAACTACTGCACCTGCAGCTTTTACTGTTTTTACGATCTTCTCAGCAGACTTGTCTACCAAGTTGTGATCATACGATTGAAGCTTGATTCTAATTTTTTGACTCATTATTCTAAATTCTAATGAATTACGCTTGTGTTACACCTTTTGCTTCTGCTATTACATCATCAGCAATATTTCTAGGACATTCTGCATAGTGCGAGAATTCCATCGTTGAAGTTGCACGACCAGAAGTAATGGTTCTTAATGCGGTTACATAACCGAACATTTCTGAAAGTGGTACGTTAGCTTTTACTACTTCCGCACCATTTCTAGAATCCATTCCTTGCATGATTCCTCTTCTTCTGTTCAAATCCGCTACAACATCACCCATGTTTTGCTCTGGAGTAACAACCTCTACTTTCATGATTGGCTCCATCAATACTGGATTAGCTTGCTTACATGCGTTCTTAAACGCCAACTTCGCACAGATTTCGAATGATAATTGATCCGAATCCACATCGTGGAAAGAACCGTCAAACAAACGCACCTTTAATGTATCTA
>PAYR01000046.1 GCA_002715345.1 Flavobacteriales bacterium
ACTATTGTAAATGCAAAAGATGCAATCAATAGATATTTCATTGTTTTCATTGTTTTCATTGTTTTCATTGTTTTCATTGTTTTCATTGTTTTCATTAAATTTTAAGATTAAGGTTAAGTGAAATATGCCTTCCAGGCATTGGATAATAACTAAACACTTGGTAAGATTTGTTAGTTACATTATTAATTTTAGCCCCTATTATAATTGGAGTTTTATTAGATTGATATTGTAAGCCTAAATCAACTAGAAGATAAGAAGGCAATGTTTCTACACCATCAGATGTAGTATTTACTTTTCCATTATAAGATGATGAAACAGTAAGTCTCCATTCTTTTAAATCGAGATGAGTTACTGAGGTTGTTTTGTGTATAGGTACATAAGATAATTGCACGCCAATTCTAGCATCATTTTCAATATTACTTTCTTCTAAAGTGGAAAGAGTAAAAGAATAAGTTGAAATATTAGATATTTTTAATCTTCCTATTTTTTTATTTAATTTTCTTTTAAATTCTAGTCCTCTTGCCCATACACTTTCAAGGTTCTGTGGCGTCCACACATCTGATGAGTTTGGTTGCCAACGAATCATTTGATTTATGAAATTAGAATAAAAAGTAAGGGTGATTATATTATTTACAATGCTTGCTTCTGTAGTATATGATATTTCTGGAAGTAAATTTTTATTTCCTATTGCACCATCACCAATCCAATATAAATCATTGAAAGCAGGAGCTTTAAAATTTTTTGCAAATTGAAACTTCCAAGTCAAATTATTGTTAATAAGATAATTACTACCAAAACTATACAATGAAGGGACATCATACAAAGAATGAGACTCACCTCTAATAGAAGTTACTATATTCCACTTATTTTTAGAAAACTTAAATGAAGCATACCCAACTAATAATTCATCATCAGTTAATTTTGAGTAGTAATTTGAAGAAACCAGCCTTTGTTGTAGATTTATTCCAAAGAATGTACTTAAAAACTTATAATGATGCTGATATTCAAAAGAAGAAAAATGATTTTTTGCTTCTAATTTACTATCTACAAAATTAGAATTGTATCGAAAATCTTCCTCAAGATAGGCATGCGCTAATTCCAATTGGTAATCTCTTCCAGACTGCTTCCAGAACACCTTTGTTCGAAATACATCATCCCATTGTAGAGCATTAGGATTACTGCTTAGCATCCCTACTGGAACTTCTCTAAAATTATCTGATTTCCATAAATGAAATCCTAGCTTTAATTTGTTATTGCGATAACCATAGTTTAGCAAATACTGCTTACTGGCTTTATAGGCATGCTCTTGATTTTCCATTGGACTATTCGGAAGTCCATTGTTGATGTAATCAAAATCATTTTGACTTACAGAAGTTAAATACTGAAAGTGTAAAGCATTTACTCCATCTCCAAATTGATAAGAAAAAGATTTTTTTTCTAAACCAAAACTGCCCTTAATCAAATCCACTTCAAATTTATAATTTGGATTATAATCCAAAGAGTTATTTAATTGAATACTACCAGATATAGCGCCACTTCCTGATAAAGTTGAACTACCTCCACTATTCAATTTTATTTCAGAAAATATATTTGTAGGAAATAAGCCTAAATCTACAATGCCAGTACTTAAACTATTTAGAGGAATTCCATTCCACAATAATTGAGTATAAGCTGCAGGGGTTCCCCTAAAAAAAGCGGTTGAAAGAGCTCCATATTCTTTAACAAAAATTGGTCCATATTGACGTAAAAGATCTGATAATGAATTACTATTTTTGATTAAAGTACTATCTATATATAATTGTTGAGTACCGATTTTATGCAAATCTAATCTGTTATCTATTAAATCAACCTCAGGAACTTGTATTGTAAATTCCTGAGCAAACAGAAGGGTTGGACAAAAAATTATATTAAATATAAATCTTCTCATTACAAAATTGCCCTTATTCCCGAGGACATTTAAATATTATTAAAAAGGCAGGTCTTCTGACTTACTCCCCATCGAATGCCTTCCCGTGTAAACAGTGGCAGTAGAATCGACAGTTTTAGAGATTACAGCTGCGGGTACAGTGTCGGAATCTCACCGACTTCCCTTTTATTCATTCTCTGAAAAGAGATGAAAACCTTAATAATGCAAAGTTAGTTTATATTTTTGCAACTATATGGATTGTTTCAAAACTTTTAAATCAGATATAAGTAGTTTTTCACTTCCTGAGCGTTTCACCTTTCCGTTTTACTATGAACCTCATCCAATAAGTAAGCTTGCTTCAAATGAGTTGCAAAAACACATAGAAAACCAAACAGATTTGAAACATGATTTTAATCAAATAGGAAAAATGTTTGGTGTTTTAATCGTGCAAAAAAATAACGGAGAAATAGGATATTTATCTGCTTTTTCTGGAAAGTTAGGCGATTGTAATTTAATTAAAGGATTTGTTCCTCCAGTTTTTGACATGTTGGCAGAAAACAGCTTTTATCTAGATGGTGAAAAGGAAATAAACAAACTTAACGAAACTCTTAAAATATTAGAATCCAAACCTGAATTTCTCACAGCGAATCAAGAACTTAAGCAAGCTAAGCTACAGTCAATGAATGAGATACGCGCGCAAAAACAAAGAATAAAACTTGGTAAAGAAGAACGTAAGAGTATCCGAGATCAAGCACGAGTTGATTTAGAGGAATTTGATGCGATAGCTGTAGCGGAAGAACTCAACCAAGAAAGTATTAGAGAAAAACTACAATTGCGGAACCTCTCAAATTTTTGGAAGAAAGAAATAGCTAAAAAACAAGTTGCAGTTGACCATCATACAATTGAAATTGAAAGATTAAAAGAGTTAAGAAAAAATAAATCAAATGCTTTACAACAACAGCTTTTTGAATCTTATCACTTTTTAAATATAGCAGGGGAAAAAAAATCACTCATAGAAATATTTAAAGACCAAGTAAGCCCACCATCTGCTGCTGGAGAATGTGCTGCACCAAAATTATTGCAGTACGCTTTTCAACACCAGTTAAAACCTATTGCCATGGCAGAATTTTGGTGGGGCAGCTCTCCTCAATCACAAATAAGGAAGCATGCGAATTACTATCCCTCTTGTCAAGGAAAATGCAAACCCATTTTAGGACATATGCTGCAAGATATGGAAGTAAATGATGATCCTATGCTTGTAAATCCTGCTATTGGAAAAAAAATAAACATAATATATGAAGAAGAAGATTTTTTGGTGATAAACAAGCCTTCTGATATGCTGTCTGTTCCTGGAATTAATATTAAAGATTCGGTATACACCCGAATGAAGGAGAAATACAAGAATTCTACAGGTCCATTAGTGGTACACAGACTAGATATGGCTACTTCTGGACTAATGCTTATTGCCAAAAATAAAGAAACTCACAAGCAACTACAAAGGCAATTTATCAAACGCAGCATCAAAAAGCGGTATGTCGCTATACTAGATGGAGTAATAGAGAAAGATGAAGGTATTATTGACCTTCCTTTGCGTGTTGATTTAGATGACCGACCAAGACAAGTGGTTTGTTATGAATATGGTAAATCAGGCCAAACCCTCTGGGAGGTAGTTGAGCGAACAGAGGAACACACACGCATATATTTTTATCCAATTACAGGAAGAACACATCAGTTAAGAGTACATTCTGCACACATCTCTGGACTAAACACTCCAATTCTAGGTGATGACTTGTACGGACAAAAAGACAAGCGCCTACACCTGCATGCCGAACATTTAGAGATCATGCATCCAAAAAGCAAGGAAAGCATGGTTTTTGAAGTAACTGCCGACTTTTAATTAAATTACAATAAAAATACGGTTTTGTATTTCCTCTTGCTAAGCAGTATCCGAGCAAGTAGCTGCTATCTGTTAAAAACACGGTGCTTTAGCTTATCAGGTTTATAAAGGAAATATATCTATCGCCTTATTGTAGGCGCTTTCAAAAGCCAGTGGATTAACCCCTGTATGCAACTTCTTTTCTTGAGCAAAAGACAATAGCTTTTCAGTAGGCATATTTCCTACTAAATCATCCTTCGCCATAGGGCAACCGCCCAAGCCTTTAATTGCACTATCAAATCTAGTGCAACCACTACTGTAAGCTGCTTCTACTTTTTCGCGCCAAGTAGCTGGTGTAGTATGCAAGTGCGCACCCCATTCTACTTCAGTAAAGGCGGGGATTAAAGTACTGAATAAGCGACTGATATTATCGGCATTAGAAACACCAATGGTATCGGCTAGAGCTAAATTTTTCACTCCTAGTGTAGCTAGTTTTTTTCCCCATTTTGCTACAATCTCCTCATTCCAAACTTCTCCGTAAGGGTTACCGAAAGCCATGGATAGATAAACCACCAATTCTTTATTGTGCTTTTCACACATGCTTTGTATCTCTTCTACTAGCGATAATGAAGCTTCTATACTGTTATTAGTGTTGCGTTGCTGAAAAGTCTCTGAAACAGAAAAAGGATAGCCTAAATATTGGATTTCATCAAACTGACAAGCATCATTTGCCCCTCTTTGGTTGGCTACAATAGCCAATAGTTTAGTATCTGTATTATCTAGCTGTATTTGATTAAGAACTTCTGCTGTATCACGCATTTGTGGAATCGCCTTAGGCGATACAAAACTTCCAAAATCAAGTGTATCGAATCCTACCTGCAAGAGCATATTCAGATAATCCGCTTTCTTTTGGGTCGGAATAAATTCCGACAAACCTTGCATAGCATCTCTAGGACATTCAACTATTTTCATACTTGCTTCAGTATTGCTTTATTGATTCGCTTAATTAAAGCAGGACCTTCGTAAATGAAGCCTGTATATACCTGCACCAAACTGGCTCCAGCTTCTAACTTCTCTATTGCATCTTCTGCAGAATGAATACCTCCAACTCCAATGATTGGAAATGCTTTATTAGATTTTTCTGACAAATAACGAATCACCTCTGTAGAACGCGCTTTCAAAGGCTTTCCACTCAATCCTCCATTACCAATTGCTTCTACATCATTTTGATCAGTAGTGAGCATAGAACGGTCTATAGTTGTGTTGGTTGCAATAACTCCATCAATTTTAGAATCCTGAACAATAGCAATGATGTCATCCAATTGTGAATACGTTAAGTCTGGAGCAATTTTTAATAAAATTGGTTTTCTACTCTCTTTTGCAGTGTTTAATTCTTGCAAGCGCATCAAGAGCTTGGTAAGTGGTTCTTTATCCTGTAACTCACGCAAACCAGGTGTGTTGGGCGAGCTTACATTCACCACAAAGTAGTCTATATAAGGAAACAAGGCTTCAAAGCTGATTTCGTAATCACTAGTCGCCTCTATGTTTGGAGTGACTTTATTTTTACCAATGTTTCCTCCAATCATAATTTGGGTATTACGCTTTTTCAAGCGCTCTACCGCCTCTTCTACTCCTCCGTTATTGAATCCCATTCTATTTATTAGTGCTTCATCCTGAAGTAGTCTAAACAATCTTGGCTTCGGATTACCAGGCTGTCCTTTAGGAGTAATTGTTCCTATTTCAATAAAACCAAAACCAAAAGCAGCTAATTCATTGTATAGTTTCGCATCTTTGTCAAATCCAGCTGCTAATCCAACAGGATTGTCAAAAGTCAAACCAAACACCTCTCTTTTTAAACGATTGTCCTCAAGACAGAACATTTTTTTCCAAATCCACATTTTTAATGGAATGCGTGCCCCAAACTTCACCATGGCAAAGATTATGTGGTGGATAGTTTCTGGAGAAAACAGAAAGAAAATTGGTTTAATGAGTAGCTTATACATGCTTAATTTTTTAGCTGCCCAAAATTACAATAATCCCGCTTTTTAAGAAGGATTGTACTCTTGAAAAGTATTATCAGTAAAAAAAACAACCACTTTCTCCACCGATTTTGATTCTAATTTTGGAATGTCTTTATGTGAAGATGGTGTTGATGAAGACTCATTTTCAGCATGCATACCACCATTTCCAAGTAAAAGCCAGTCGGGAGAAAGGCTTGGAAAACGCTTCAGTATCTTTTGTAAAACTTCTACACTTGGCTTGTTTCTGCCTGTTAAAATATGGGAGATAGTTGAGCGGTTTACACCAATTTCTTGGGCAAATGCATTGAGCGAAATTCCTTTCTCATCTATAATCTTTTGAATACGATTTTCCATTTTTCACAGGTGTTACAAATGTAACTATAATTTATTTCAAAATCACATACAAATGTCATCAATTTTACACAAAATTCAATAAAAAAACTTAATAAAATCAGTATTATCACTTTATTTGTTGGCTATATAAATATTGATTTTCAATTATTTATAAATTTTTAAACACAATCTGCACAAAACTACAACTCTATTGTTGAAAACTGTTGCAAAATGATGTTTACAATCGTAACATTTAAAGTGTTAAACCAACAACTCTATGATATCAAAAAGTCATCTTAAAATTGCTTACATTCTCCCCTACTATATTATTCGCTTTTGCTTATTTTTGTGTGATGCAAGCACCCAAAATTCCAGGCTTTTTCAAAACTGCAAAACACAGACGATTTGACTTCAAAACGCGCTATTATGACGAACAGAAGGAAAATTTAGATCAGCGCGTGAAAAATGCAGAAAACGGAAGAAGTAACATACGATTCAATAATCATTGGGGACCTGCAAAGCGTGTCTCTGCTAATAAAACAGCTAACAGAATGGTATTTATCATTTTTATAGGATTGTGCGCGCTGAGTTACTTAATTTTGAAATTCTAGAGAAGAATTGGATATCATACAACTATTACCCGACCATGTAGCCAATCAGATTGCTGCCGGAGAAGTGATACAACGCCCCTCCTCTGCTGTAAAGGAAATGCTAGAGAACGCTATTGATTCTGGAGCAGACAACATTCAACTCATCATTAAAGATGCTGGAAAAACCCTCATTCAGGTAGTAGACAACGGCTGTGGTATGAGCGAAAAAGATGCACGCATGAGCTTTGAGCGACATGCTACCTCTAAAATCAAAGATGCTAACGATCTGTTCGCTATCAGAACAATGGGCTTTAGAGGAGAAGCAATGGCCTCTATTGCAGCTATCGCACACATAGAGCTGAAAACAAAGCCTCATTCGGAGAGTATAGGTACGCGCATCATCATAGAAGGAAGCGAGATAAAAGAGCAAGAAAACTGCGCTGTAGTAAATGGAACTTCTATCGCTATTAAAAACCTCTTTTACAATGTTCCTGCTAGAAGAAACTTCTTGAAATCAGATCAAGTAGAACTGAAACACATCATAGAAGAATTTCAGCGCGTTGCGCTTGCTCATCCAGAAGTTAGTTTGAGCATGCACCACAACAACAACGAACTTTTTCACCTGCCACAATCTTCTCTTAGGCAACGTATAGTCGCTGTGTTTGGCAACAAGTACAACGAAAAGCTTGTCCCTGTAGAGGAAGAAACCAATTTGGTAACAATTAGCGGATTTGTAGGAAAGCCAGAGTTTGCTAAAAAGACTAGAGGCGAGCAATATTTCTTTGTCAATAAAAGATTTATTAAAAGCGGCTATCTACATCATGCAGTAACTGCTGCTTTTGAAGAGCTGATTCCTACCAAATTTCACCCTTCCTACTTCTTGTTTTTCGATGTAGACCCTCAGCTTATCGATGTCAACATCCACCCTACTAAAACAGAAATAAAGTTTGAAGACGAAAAAGCCATTTATGCCATTATTCGTTCTTGTGTAAAACGCGCTTTAGGACAACACAATATCGCCCCTTCATTGGATTTTGAAAGAGACCCTTCTTTTGACGCTTTTCAATCTAGTGACAAAAAGATAAAAGCACCAACCATTAAGGTGGACACCTCCTACAATCCTTTTGAAAATGGAAACGCTAAAAAACAAGCGAAAACAGAAAACTGGGAAGCACTATTCGAGAATATTCCTTCTCTCCACACACAACCCAAACAAGTACTGATAGAACAAGAGTGGGAAGAAAGGAGCTTGCAAAAAGCCAGTTTCCAAATACATCAACAATACATCCTATCTCCTATTAAATCAGGCTTGATGATTATTCATCAGCAAAGAGCGCACGAACGCATCTTATACGAGCAATTTTTAAGCTTAGAAGATAATCAAGCCAATTGTCAACAATTATTGTTTCCACAAACCGTTGAACTAAACACTGCCGATATGGCTTTAGTGGAAGGAATGAAGGAAGAAGTACAACAATTAGGTTTTACCTGGGAAAGCATGGGCAGCAATAAAATTGCTATTCAAGGCATTCCTGCGGATGGAACACAAGAAAATGCACAACACCTTTTCGAAGAATTACTAGAGCAGTACAAGAATAATGCAAAAGTAGAAAGCAGTAATAGCGATAAACTTGCCAGAGCTCTTGCTAAAAGCATGAGTATAAAAAAAGGATACAACCTAAGTGTAATAGAAATGAACCGTTTGATAGACGAACTATTTGCTTGTGAAATGCCAAACGCAACTGCAAGCGGACAAGCTACTCTTATTACGCTTACACTAGAAGAATTATCTGATAAATTTTAAGATGAATTACAGACCTGCAAAATTCAGTTATTTACCGGAAGTAGTTAAAAACCTACTCATCATTAACGGACTATTCTTTTTAGCCACTTATGTAATGAGCTCTAGCTTTGATCTAAGTCTAGTTAAACACCTTGGTTTACATAATTGGCAATCTCCAGATTTTAGACCACATCAACTGGTTACTCACCTATTTATGCACGGAAGTATTGGACATATTTTCTTTAATATGTTTGCCCTGTGGATGTTCGGAAATCAACTAGAAAATGTATGGGGAGGAAAACGATTCCTGACCTACTTCATGATTACAGGACTAGGCGCTGCCGCCCTACACCTAGGCGTTAATCAATTACATATTTCAATAGTAGAAGCCAAAATGACTGCTGAGCAAATAAGCATGGTGGCCAAGGACGGCTATAAAGCATTGAGCAATGGGATGAACTTTACAGACCCACTGATGCGCGAACTCAACACTTTGTACCACACACCTACCGTAGGTGCTTCTGGGGCTGTATTTGGCGTTTTATTAGCATTCGGGATGCTTTTTCCAAATACGCTTATTTACATATATTTCGCTCTTCCCATTAAAGCCAAGTACTTTGTAATGATTTACGGAGCCATTGAATTATGGTCAGGCATACAGAACAACCCTAACGATAATGTGGCGCACTTCGCCCATTTAGGAGGAATGATATTCGGTTATTTCTTAATCAAATATTGGCGTAAAAACAGTCAGCATTTTTACTAATGATTGAAGAATTTAAAAGACAATTCAAAAAAGGAAGTAATCTCACTAAGCTCATATACATCAACTTAGCTGTATTTGTACTGGTAAAACTATTTGGTGTTTTTGCCTTTTTAATGCAAGGGAACCCTTGGGATTTCATACATTGGTTTGCACTACCTGCAGATGTAACTAAGCTAGTGCAAAAACCTTGGACCATCATTAGTTATATGTTCTTGCATGAAGGCTTTATACACATCCTATTCAATTTACTTTGGCTGTATTTTGGTGGACAAATATTCATGCAATACCTGAACAGCAAGCAGTTGGTAAGCACCTATGTGTTGGGCGGTATTTTCGGTGGATTTAGCTATGTTTTAGCCTTCAACTTCTTTCCAGCATTTCAGCAAAACTTAAGTCAATCCATGGCTATAGGCGCTTCTGCTTCTGTATTGGCTATTCTTACTGCTATTGCTACTTATGTACCCAACTATAACATAAACCTCACTTTTATTGGAAGAGTAAAACTTAAGCACATTGCTATTTTCTCTATTTTGCTAGATGTACTCAGTATTCCTAAAGGAAATGCTGGCGGACACATTGCACACTTGGGCGGTGCACTCTATGGCTTTTTGTATGTACAGCAACTAAAAAGCGGAAAGGATTGGTCAAGAAGTTTTAGCAGGCTGTTAGATGCACTAGCCAACAGCATTAAAAAGCAACCGTTAAAAACCGTGCATAAAAAACCAAAAACGGACGATCAGTGGAGAGCTGAGAAGGCTTCTTCTCAAAACGAAATAAACAGAATACTAGATAAAATTTCTAAATCGGGATACGAAAGCCTGAACGAAAAAGAAAAGGAAACCCTATTTAAAGCCAGTAAAAAATGAGTTGGCTAAACCGCACACTATACCTTTTAAATATGCTGATGCTTTTTGCCTTAGCACTCTCCTACTTAGCGCCACACATTAGCCCTAGTACCTTTTTATGGCCCATTGCCTTTTTGGGTTTACTTTACCCAATATTACTAGCGGTAAACCTTGTTTTTACACTCTATTGGATTGTTTGCTTTAAAAGATACTTTTGGAGCAATTTTTTCATCATTTTAATCGGATGGGGACACCTCAGTGCGCTAATCAATATAGAAAGTGATGAAAGCGATACTGAAGCAGTATTTACAGTAATGAGCTATAATGTGCGACTATTCAATATATACGAATGGATTGACAACAAGAATGTGAAAAATGAAATAGTTGATTTCATCAATACAGCACAACCGAACATTCTCTGCCTACAAGAATTTTACGCTCCTAATGAGCTACCTAACATACAACTACCTTATCAACACATTGGACTTCAAAGCCAAAAAAAGCAGTGGAGAATGGCTACCTACTCCAGCTTTCCCATAATCAACAAAGGAACAGTAAGCATTAAAGGGGAACGCAAAAACAATGTGTGTATTTACTCAGATATAGCTACTAAAACAGACACCATACGTGTGTACAACATACATTTAGCTTCAAATTGGTTCAGACCAAGTGATTACTCCTTTATGCAAAACCCTACTCTAGAAACGGAAGATCTGAAAAAGAATGTACTGAGCATTAGCGAACGCCTGAAAAACTCATTTGCCAAAAGAGCCGAACAAGTAGAGGCTATTAAAACACATATCAATAAATCTCCTTATCCCGTTATTCTTTGTGGTGATTTTAACGATACGCCCAACTCTTACGCTTACCATCAACTTTCTAATGGACTAAAGGATGCCTTTATAGAAAAGGGTGTGGGATTGGGAAGAAGCTATAATGGTAAATTCCCTTCTTTGCGCATTGACTACATTCTTTGTTCTCCAGAGCTTAACATACATTCTTTTAATACTAAAGATGTAAAACTTTCCGATCACTATCCTGTAGTGGCTGCGTTTGGGGAGTAGCATTGGTAGGTAAAAAACTATTTACAATTTTTAGTCATTAATTAAATATCCATTTATATAATAATAAGGGAATTCTGGAGATGTTACATTTTCATCAAAAATAATTTCAATTTGGCTATTTTCAGGAAGGAAAGCTAAAGAATTATGAAAGTTGACATTTTTAATATAAGAATTCCCATTTGCTAAGTTAAACATCATGTAGTCACAGTGATCATATAAAGTATGTTTGGTTACTAATTTTTTTCCATCTGGTACAGTATAAGAAGTATTTAAATCAATAAATACTATTTCAATTTCTGGATTAACGTCCACTAAATGTGCGGAAAAATGGAAAAAACCAGATCCCACTTGGGTACTTGAAAAAGTTATGGAATCTCCTGATTTAAATATCATAGATGATAAATAAGAATCAGAAAACACATATTGGTTGTTAAAAATAATTTCACAGGCTCCACCATTTGTATCGTCAAAATATAGATTCTTGCCTGATGGAACAACATATGTATATTGACCAATATCAGAAAGATCAATCTCTTCATAAATAAATTCTGCTTCAAAAATATTTTGTGGAAGATTGCTTGGATTTGGTATTGTTGTAGAAATTGAATTACTTAATCCTCCACTACCATTAGCAAAGTAATCCTCATCTATTAAGTAACCATTAAATGAACTTGGCTGTCCGTTTATAATTTGTCCAGAATTGGCTATCAATGGCAAGCCTAACTGACCAACACTTTCCCAATTTGAACCAGCATTGACTGGGACTCCATCAATATTTAACGCAGTCGCTCCTGCTGAACTTACATGAGCTAAAACCACTAGTTTCTTTCCATTTGGAACAGTGTATGGATTCTCATAACTAAAGTGATAAGATATAGCATTTACTTTTGAATTTGAATTAATAAGAATTCCATTTATAGCTGTTGTATTTGGTGAAGTCAAGGTTTGGCTGGAGCCTACTATAAGAGGATTGATTAAACCCATAGCGGTACTACCACCTTCATAATTTGAACAACAATTAACAGTTACATCATTAATACTGATCGCGCTTGCTGTACTACCACTATGATGTGCCAAGATATAAAGTGTTTTTCCTTCAGGAACTTGATACGGATCTGTATCTGAAAACTCCAATGTCATAGCTGTGCCATGTAAACCCTCTGGAAATCTAAAGTCAATTCTTCCTCCAATTGTATTAACAAGATAATTTTGAACAAGACTATCTACATAAGAAGAATCAACCACTCCAGCAGGTCCTTGTTCACCCTGTATGCCCTGTGCTCCTGGAGCACCTGTTAAACCAATAGGTCCTTGCTCACCTTGTATTCCCTGTTCTCCTGCAGGGCCTGTTAAACCAATAGGACCTTGCTCACCTTGTATTCCTTGTTCTCCTGCAGGGCCAGTTAAACCAATAGGTCCTTGTTCACCTTGTATTCCTTGTTCTCCTTGAGGGCCAGTTAAACCAATAGGTCCTTGTTCACCTTGTTCTCCTTGAGGGCCTTCTGGACCTTGCTCACCCTGTGGACCTGGATTACTTGAGTTTTCAGCGTACAACGCATATGGAACTGATCTCAGAACTGATTCACCCATATATTGAAAATCAGAACCCCCATTAATATCTAACGATATTTGAATAAAGAAAGTATGATTACCCCAATCTATTATTGAAAAATCTCCAGTTACATTAGAACCTTCACCTATAGCTAAATTTACCAAGCCAATGGATGTAGTAGTCACATTATGCTCTTCCTGATAAACCATATTACCATCAGGCGCATCTTTAATTATACTGATTTTAAGAGCAACATCTTGCTGCCCTAATATATTCCAGTTTGCATCTCTTATCACTGATTGATAATTAAAAGATTGAGGTGCTTGCGCCAGTAATATAAAACTGGAAAAAGTAAAAAGTAATGTAGATAATATCTTTTTCATTATTTCATTTTTTGTATTTGGTAAGTTGAGTTGTTATTATCAATCAAAATATTTAGAAAATAACTTCCTTGAGCTAAAGAACTAACATCAAATAACTGTGTTTGTTTATTTTCAATAAAATCTTCTCTAATAAGCTTACCATTAATATCTATTAATTGAATACGGCTATTTATCTTTTTTGGGAAATCAATATTTAAAAAACTCGATGTTGGGTTTGGATAAACATTAATTTGATCTTTTTCAGCATAATCATTAATGCTTGTAATTCTAATATCATCTTGATGAAAACCCTGAGTTAAGATAGCATTATCTTGAAATGTTTCAACAACAATTTCTCCAATTGAGTAATCAATAACCGCTATATTGTTACTATGAGTATTTCCTGATGTAGAAATCAATTCAAGACTAAGATTCTGTGAATAACAGAAACCACCTGTAAGAAAGATTATTAATGATAAAATATACTTCATTGAGATTAACTAATTATTGCAAATTTAAAGATTTATCTTATTCACTTTTTTGAGGTTCAACATATTCATTCCATTGCTTTCAAAATGCTCGATGTTGGTTTGCACAAAACGAATGATCTGATCGTAATACAAAGGAACTATGGCCGCCTCATCCAGAATAATTTGGTCCATTTTCTGATACAAGGCGTGTCGAATAGTATCGTTTGTCTGATGAATGGCTAACTCATAAAGCGCATCAAAAGATTTGTTTTTAAAATGCGTATAATTAGGTCCATTGGGACAAAAATTCTTTGAATAAAAGAGTGCTAAATAGTTTTCTGCATCGGCATAATCGGCAATCCAAGAACCTCTAAAGAAATCCAATTTAGAAGTGGCTACCATTTGTCTATGTGTTGAGGGTGGGTTCACCTCTACCTTAATTTTTAAACCTATTTCCTGTAACTGGTTTTGGATGTATTCGCAAATATCCAAATAAGAAGAAGTGGTACTTAAAATCACTTCCGTTCCTAAGGGAATATTCGCTTCAATTAACAATGCTTTTGACTTTTCAGGATTGTGGTCATAACCTTGCAAATCATTCGTAAAAGAAGGAAGTCCTTTTGGTATAAATCCTTCGAGTGCAGGAGTGCCGATATTGTTACGTAGGTATTTTATCATCTTCACCCTATCGAAACCGAAGTTAATGGCTTTTCGTACCGCTTTTTGCTGTGTTACGGACAGGTTTCTTTCGTCCATTAAAAAACCTAAATACTCGGTGTTTAGATAAGGTTGGGATTGTAAATTGATTTTTCCTTGGTAGTTTTC
>PAYR01000047.1 GCA_002715345.1 Flavobacteriales bacterium
ACTCAACCTAAAGGAGTTTACTTCTTAGAGATTACTACTAACACTGGTGGTATCAACAAGAAGATTGTACTTCAATAAGTTGATTATTCAATAAAATGAAAAGAAGCCTGGACATTGTCTAGGCTTCTTTTTTTATGCCTTAAAAAAGAAACTTATATTTAATCACAATTTTATATTGAAACCTAATATGTACAAAATAAAAATTAATAAAATATTTGTTTTTATATACATTCTTATTTTTTCAAGTTGTATTGAGTTTTCCAATAACAAAGTTTTTTCATCGAAAGAAAAGTTTTATAAAGTAGAAAATATTCATGAAAGAGATATTATTTTAAATACTATTGAACCCTATGAAACTAATGAAATGGTTTTTGTTAGAGGTGGTAAGTTTAATTTTGGAAGCAATAATGGATTGGATAGAGAAAAGCCAGAAAGTGAAGTTGTAATACAAAGTTTCTTAATTGATAAAAATCTTGTTTCAGTTGAAGATTTTAAGAATTTTGTTAGTCAAACTAATTATACTACAGAAGCAGAAGTATTTGGTAATGCAATTGTATATATTGATTCTGTCAGTATGTGGCAATTAGTTGATGGTGCAACTTGGGAGTATCCACTAGGAGACTTTAAATCCCCTGCACCTAAAAACCATCCTGTTACTCAAGTGAGTTGGAATGATGCATTAGAATATTGTAAATATTATAATAAAACTCTTCCTAGCGAAGTTCAATGGGAATATGCTGCAAGTGAAAGAGGTCAAAAGAAAAATCAATTATATTATTGGGGTAGTGACTTTATGTTAAATAATAAATATATGTGTAATACTTGGGCATCTGGATATCCAGATTCAATCGGTTTTCAGGATGGTTTTAAATACACATCACCCATTGGCTACTTTGAGTCTAATTCTTTAGGAATTTTTGATATGGCGGGTAATGTTTGGGAATGGTGTTATAATTGGCATCTACCCTATGAGGGTAATTTGCAAAAATTTAATGTTGAACTTGAGGGTAGAGCACAAAGAGGAGGTTCATTTTTATGTAACCCAAACTATTGTCATGGCTTCAGACTTTCTGCAAGATCTGCAACTTCTCCTGAAAGTTCATTATTTCATGTTGGGTTTAGGTGTGTAAAAAATATAACGAATTGATAAAATTATATATGATTTATATAAAAGAAGCCCTTTAGCTGGGCTTCTTTTATTTTAATAAAATACCTAAATTATTATTTACTATATGTTAAGCCAAAACCAAGAGGATATAAAGGTTCACAATTATTATCATAATTACATGGTATATCTTCTATTTTTTTAGGCCATGAAAATGACAATCTTCCTTGAAGATTTTTCTCACCAAACAATATATCAGCAACTCCACCTCCCTCTGTGCCAGGAAGCCATGCTACTAAAAATGCATTAGAGCTATCGATTTCTTCATTAACAATTAATGGCCGTCCAGTGATTAAAACTACAACATACGGAATGTTCATTTTCTTTACTTCATCAATGCTTTCTTTATCTTTTGTTGATAAATAAAGTTGATCTGAATCTCCTTTCATTTCAGTATAAGGATCTTCACCAACAACAACTATAGCAGCATCAAACTTTTTATTTTCATTATTACGATTTGTTGTTGCGTATTCTTCAATTCCATCTAAAATACTTGTTCCTGGGGTGATATTCCCTAATTCGCCCTGCCATTTTATAGTCCAACCACCACATTGTTTTCCTATGTCATCAGCTCCAGATCCAGTTACATAATAATGCTTTGAACTACTTAAAGGAAGCACCCCATCATTTTTTAGAAGTACTAAAGATTTTTGCACTGCTTCCCTTGCAATAGCTATATGTTCATCACTTCCTGCTTTTTTAAGTAAAGTTCTGTCCGTCATTGGATTATCCATTATGCCAGATCGAAACTTTATACGCAATATCCTTCGTACAGCATCATCTAACCGTTCTTCTAATATCAGTCCTTCATCAACAGACTCTTTAAATAATTTTAAAAAGGTTTTGTAATGTTCTCCACCGCCATTAACGTTACCCGGGACCATTATCATATCTAAGCCTGCATTTACTGATGTTACTATATCATATTTATAATCACCAGGAATTTCATCAATACCTTGCCAATCTGAAATTACAAAACCATCAAAACCCATTTCTCTTTTTAATAAATCGTTAAAAAGGTAGCCATTAGCATGGCATTTTAATTCATTTATACTATTAAAAGAAGCCATAACAGTGCCAACGCCAGCATCAATTGCTTTTTGATAAGGTGGTAAATATTTCGCTCTTATTAATGAATCACTAATTGGAGCATTACCTCTATCAATTTTATTAGATTTATTACCCATGCCAGTCCCCCATATAGTTGCACCATCTCCAATAAAGTGTTTTGCACAAGCTACAATAGAATGGTTAGCCGATCCTAATTCGGATGTTTGATAACCAATAATTGAAGCTTCCCCCATTTGGCTTACGATATCTACATGCTCGCTGTAACCTTCATAGTGTCTACCCCATTTTTCATTTTGAGGGATTGCTATACATGGGCTAAAATTCCAATTTATACCAGTTGCAGCAACCTCAACTGCAGTAGCCTGCGAGACTTTTCTACATAACTCATAATCGTTTGCACAACCTAATCCCACATTATGTGGAAATATTGTTGCTCCTATCACATTGTTGTGGCCATGTACAGCGTCAACGCCATAAATTAAAGGGATTCCTAATCTAGATTTTAAAGCGATCTCTTGATATTTGTCATACATATCAGCCCAACCCTCAAAATGGTTAGTGTCAGGGTTTGAGCCTCCACCACTAAGCAATGAGCCAATGGCATAATCAGAAATATCAGTAATTGTATCTAAAAATTGTTGATCAACTTGAGTCATTTGACCAATTTTTTCTTGAATTGTCATCAAAGATATGATGGAATCAATCTTTGCTTCTATTTCATTTGTAGGTTCCTTTTTTACCTGTGTACAAGCTGTAAAGAGTGTAAATAAAGCTAATAAGAATACAGTATTCTTCATAATTTAATTTTTAATTAGATTTCCTGCTTTTTGAGCAAAGTAGGTCAAATATATAAAGCAAAAAACAGCAATCCAGTAAGATTCATGAATTCCTATTATGTCAGCTAATTTTCCTTGAAGTGGCGGAATAATAGCGCCACCTAATATCATCATTACTAGAAATGATGACCCTTGTGAAGTATATTTTCCAAGACCATTTATGCTTAATGCAAAAATTGAGGGCCACATTATTGAGCAGAACAAACCACCACTCAGAAAAGCATATAAGGCAATTTGACCACTTGAAAGCAAACCTAGTAATACAGATGCAATACCAAGTATACCAAATATTTTAAGTGTTAAAGCTGGTTTTTCCTTACCTAAGAAAAAGCCGCCTATTTGAATTGCTACACATAATGAAAACCAATATAATTTTGATACATCAAATCCTGAAATAGAATTAATAAATAAAATCACACCAAATGCTAAATATGGAACTAATATATATAACCAGGTTTTTAATTTACCAATTGGATTGAAAACAGCTATGGCTCCTGCCCAGCGCCCAATCATTAATCCACCCCAGTAAATAGAAATTAATGGTGCTATTTGAGAATCACTCATTGAAGGTAATCCAATGGGATTTAACCCATTACCTAAATCAACTTTTAATAACTCTCCAAGATTTGATTGAATAGTTACTTCAACACCTACATAAGTAAAAATGGCCAACATGCCCAAAACTAATTGTGGATACTGCATTGCTCCCCAACTATCCTTATCCTTAATAGCTAGTTTATTAGAAATTAAAAGAGTTCCTACAACAATAATTAAACTTAGAATAGTATAATTCAAAATCAATTCATCATTTGGAGTACTTTTATATTGATCAAAGATGAAATAAAAACATATTGTAAGTAGTATGGTCATGATTAACAATGCACTTAAAGCTTTTGGAGCTTTTAAAAACTCTGAATTATCTTTTGCTTGAGGAAGTTTTTTTGAAAAGTAAAACAAGGCTGCCGCCGCAAGAAATAAACCGCCAACAGATAAGTATAACATTTGAATTGTTGACAAGCTTATACTTCCGTTGTTAATCATCTCATTAAGCTCTTCACCTGATTTAGGTGTTGATCCAAATAAAATCAGGGCTACAACTATTGGGCCAATAGTTGTACCTAAAGAATTAACACCTCCGGCAAGATTTAACCGATGTGCTCCTTTTTCAGGTTCGCCTAAAGAAATAGCGAATGGATTAGCAGCTGTTTGTTGTAATGAAAAACCAAGTCCTACTATAAATAGCGCCCCTAAAACATAGTAAAAGATATTAGATGCCCCGGGACTGGCTCCTTGAATAGCTGGATACATAGCAATAGCTCCTAAACAACTTAGAAGCAACCCATATATAATACCGTTTTTATATCCCCATTTATTCATAATATCCTTTCCAGAAGAGTTAGATAAAATGAAAAGTATTAAAGCTCCGAAATAATAGGCTCCATAGAAAGCAAAATCGACTAATTGTGATTGAAATTGATCAATTTGAAAATAGGTTTTACAAAAAGGGATAAAAACGCCATTGGAAGCTGCAATAAATCCCCAAAAAAAGAAAACAGTTACAAGTGTTCCTAATGCTTGTTTGTAATTAGTTTGTTCACTCATTATTAAATGTTTTAATATTAAATTTTATTTCTAGAAATAACTACGATAAATATAAATAAGCTTTTGCAAAAAATTAATTTTAATTACTGTTTTTTGTTTAAAAATCTTCTTGTTTATATTTACTAAAAATTATAATAGGTTATAGATTTAATTAAACTTTATATATGTCAAAAATTAATGTTTCTGTAGATTGTGTTATTTTCGGATTTGATGATAAAGAAAAACAATTAAAAGTTCTTCTTATTCAAAAGAAAATAAATCCGTACGATAAAAAAAATAATGAAAAGCAAATAGCTTTGCCAGGTGATTTGATTAGGCTAGAGGAGGATATTGATGATTCAGCAAAAAGAGTTTTATATAGCTTAACAAAGCTTAACAATGTTTATTTACGACAATTTAAAGCTTTTGGAGATCCTAAGAGGGTTGAGTCCTCAAAAGATCAAGAATGGCTAAAAAACTTTAGAAAAGAACCTAATGAAAGAGTTATAACAATAGGTTATATTTCGTTAGTAAGAATGGAAGATTACAATCCCTCACCTTCGTATTTTGCAGATGAGGTAAGATGGATTAGTATTGACGATGTGCCTCTTTTAGCTTTTGATCACAATGATATAGTTGAATCAGGGTTGTTTTTTCTAAGAAAAGAGCTCAATTCAGAATTAACTTCTGAATTATTGCCAAGAAAATTCACACTTTCGCAATTACAAGAATTGCATGAAATAGTTTTAGAACAAAAGTTCGATAAAAGAAATTTTAGGAAGCGAGCTTTTAGTAAAGGGAAAATAAAGGAAACCTCAGAAAAACAAAAAGGTGTATCACATAAACCTGCAAGATTGTATTCTTTTAGGAATTTAAATTAAGCAAAGTCTAATTTTTATTGAAAGCTAATGACGCTGGGCCAAGTAAATTCACTTTTTTATGTATTAAGTCCGAAACTATATAGTTTGTTTTTCCTCTTAAATTATTTAATAAGTTTCTCTCACATTCCTTCTTTATAATTGGCATATAAATTTCTAAAGACTTAGAAATATTACCGCAAAAGACAACTGCTTCAGGAGTTAAGATGTGCATTATATCTGATAACTTTTTACCTAATACTTTAAATGTATACTCTAGTGTTTCTTTATAAAGAACATCCTCATTTTTAGCTTTTTCAAAAATAGATCTAACATCAGGTGCCTCATTAGGACTATCAAGGTTCAATTTTTCTGCTATTGTACGCCTAATTCCATTAGCCGAGACAACTGTTTCAAGGCAACCAATCCCTCCACAATTACAGACCCTGTCTATATTTTCTAATTTAGTGTGGCCAAACTCACCGGCATAACCATATGATCCGTCAAAAAGGTGGTTATTAATCACTATGCCTGTACCTAGACCAGTTCCTAAAGTAATAACTATAAAAGAATTTACTTTTCTTCCTATTCCATATCTATTTTCAGCAAGTGCTATAGCATTTGCGTCATTAACTATGGATATTGGAATACTTACTTCATGTTCTAAATGTTGTTCTAAATTGAAAGGGATAACATCTGGCCAATTAAAGTTTACTGGGCAAAATGTGTTAGATCCAGAATCGAAGTTGGGTGCACCAATACCTACAGAAGAAATATTGAATTTTTTGGCTAATTCCTTTACAATTTCAGTAAAACTTTCAATATAATTTAAAAAAGAAGTGTGAGATTTTGTTTTTATTTTCTCAATATGCACAATCCCTTTTGTAGAATCAACTACCGCAAATTCAGTGTTAGTTCCTCCTATATCTATTCCTAATACCATTAGTTAACAATTTATTCTTTTTTTAGCTTTATTTGCAGCCTCCATTCTTATCTTTCCAACTATTAATAATTCGGCGGCAGCTATATTTGTTGAAAGAGGTATATTAAAATTATCACATATGTTGAGTAATTCAACTATATCTTCGTGATATGGTTTTATTATCGAAGGGTCTCTTAGAAAAAAGACCATTGATACTTTTCCTTGTTGAATAATTTTGCTAATTTCAATATAACCTCCATCCTTACCTTTTTTTACATATGAAACAGGTGTTAAGCAATTATTAGATTCTAAAAATTCTGCTGTTCTTCCTGTGGCGATAATTTTTCGATTACGAAACCAAGCTTCACGCTTATTTAAAAAGTCACACAAAGTAGCTTTGTGTTTGTCATGAGCAATTACAACAATCTTTTCCATGATTATATTTCCTCTTTATTAATAAAGTTCTTGTGTTCAATTTTATTTTTCTGAAGTAGCTGCTAATTCAGCAAGATCTATTAGTCTTTTTGAGTATGCTGATTCATTGTCATACCAGGCTAATAGTTTAATAATATTTTGATTAACACTTGTTAAGGCTGAATCAACAATAGCTGACTCTGTTGTTCCAATAATATCTGAAGATACAATAGGGTCGTCACAAACAGTAATAATAGAGGAAAGATTATTTTCATTTATATGATCTTTAATTGCCTTGTTTACTTCTGCTGCGTTAGTAGAGGTTTTTACTTCACATACTAAATCAACAATTGATCCACAGCTTACAGGTACTCTTAAAGCAATTCCATCTAATTTACCATTTAATTTTGGTAATACTTTACCTACTGCGGATGCTGCTCCAGTTTTAGTTGGGATGATAGCGTTAGTAGCTGATCGAGCTCTTCTTAAATCTTTATGTGGTGAATCTTGAAGTCTTTGATCTGCTGTAAAGGCATGCGTCGTAGTAATATAACCTTTTTCTACACCAAATTTCTCATCAATAATTTTTGCAATAGGAGCTAGACAGTTTGTTGTACAACTAGCGTTAGAAATAACATAATCATTCTTTTCTATTTTTTCTTCGTTAACACCAATAACAATAGTTTTTGCATCTGGAGATGGAGCTGAAATTATAACTTTTTTTGCACCTGCAATTATATGACAAAATGCGTCCTCTTTTTTGGTAAACTTACCTGTTGACTCAATTACAATATCCACATCTAAATCTTTCCATGAAATATTTGTAGGATTTGATTCTGAAAAAATTTTAATACTTTTCTTTTCAACAAAAAGTGTTGAATCTTGATAAGAGACGTGTGCATCTAAAGCTCCATAAGTAGAATCATACTTTAATAAATGGGCTAAAGTAGAAGTGTCAGTCAAATCGTTGATGCCAACAATTGAAATATTTTTATTGTTTAAAAGATGTCTAAAAACAGATCTTCCAATTCTTCCAAAGCCATTAATTCCTAATCTTATTTTCATTATCTCGATATTATTTTATTTAATCTATATAAATCATTACTTAGATTATTAGTTGAATTGATAACATCCGAAATAGGTGAGGTAATCAAAATGTTGTTCACTAGTCCTACTAATGAGTTATACTTTTTTAACTTTAATGCTTCTACAGCGGCCATTCCTAATTGGCTAGCTAAGATTCTATCAAAGGGTGATGGCTTACCCCCTCTTTGAATATGTCCAAGTATTGTCACTTTAGACTCATATGCTGAATAAACTTTCCTCAAATCTTCAGCTATCTTATAAGATGGGCCATAGTTGTTCCCTTCTGCAACAATAACAATACTCGATTCTTTCTTTCTTTTTTTATTTTCTTCTAATCGTTTAATTAAGTCGATTAACTGAAAATCTTTTTCAGGAAGAATAACAAAACATGCTCCAGAAGCAAGACTAGCATTAAGGGCTAGGTTTCCTGATTTTCTTCCCATAACTTCAATAAAAAATAGTCGGTTATGGGAATTAGCGGTGTCTCTAATTTTATCTACTGATTCGACAATTGTTTGCAAAGCAGTATCATATCCAATTGAGAAGTCAGTGCCAAAAATATCATTATCTATCGAGGCTGGGATGCCAATTACGGGGATTTTAAACTCGTCTGAAAACACACTGGCTCCTGTTAAAGACCCATTGCCACCAATAACAACCAATGAATTTATACCCTGGCTTTGCAGATTTTTATATGCAAGCTTACGTTTTTTTTTATCTAGAAATTCAATCGATCTTGCAGAATGTAAAAAAGTACCCCCCACTCCCAATATATTGCTTACTGATCGCATCTCTAATTTCTCAAAAGAGCCTTCAATTAGTCCTTGAAAACCTTTTTGTATACCAACAACTTCAATATTGTTGAATTCTGCCGATCTTACAAATGACCTTATAGCTGCGTTCATGCCGGGTGCGTCTCCTCCTGATGTTAAAATACCTGTTTTAGAATTTTTAAATGCCATTTTACAAATATAAAAATTCTTAGTGTAATTATCACACTTAGAAAAGTAAATGAAATAGCTTGAGCAACTGAAACTCATTTGTTGATTTTAGCTAACTTACAGACTATGCTTTTTTTGAATAAAAAAAGCGAAAAGCTATCTCAAAACGAGATGGATTCCGCTTTGGTGGACCGCAGCTTCCTTATTTCGAATTACGTTGAATAATCAAATATAAAAACTCATTTATTCTCATTATGTTTTAGATATTGCATTTTTTTGCAATTCGTAAATCCAAATTGTTAATCCGAGCATAAACAAGCAATAAACAAAATCTTCAATCGGAATAGTGACTATTCTGATCATAGTGGTTTGTAAATTATTATATATTACTATTGGCTCATTTGTTAATGCACCAGTTAAAATTCCGTTAACGATGAAAAATGGGATTAGGCTCACCGAAAAAGTACGATATATTAAAGCTATCAAATGGATGTTTTTTCTTTTAAGTAGTAACAAAAAAAGTCCGGTTAAAATAAAACAAACAGAAGTATATATCTTACCCCAGCTCGTTAATCCAATTATTAACAACAATACTGCAACTCCTTGGTTAAATCTATATATATTAAATCTGATTTTTTTTATTGGGAAGAAATAGTTTAATACTTCATGAATGAATATACATGAGTAAGGAACGCAAATAAAAAACATCCATTCTTCAATAGGTAAACTCAAAAACTTATACCCTAAAATATATCGATCGTTAAAAGACCATACAGAAAGATTTGTAAATATAATATCCCATGTAATAAAAATTGTCATCATAATTGATATTGCAAATACTAAAGACTTCCAGTTTTTATAGAATCTTATCTTATTTTCAAAACTTCTAATTAAGGGATAACTTATGCTTAATATCATTAAAAGAAAATAGTAATATCTATTATCTAACCAATCTATCATAATAATGCTCCAAAAAAAATGAATTGTGAAATCAAAATTACAATCCCAAGAGATGAGGGAATTAAAATGCTCTTTTTATTCAATATAATTTGCATCAATAATGATACAAGAAACCACATAAAATAATTTTGTAGTGGAACTTTGTTTTGAGACCGGTTCCAAAAGTCATACTTCATAGCCACAGGTTCAATAAAATAATCTAATCCTACCATAAATAAAGCAGCACACAAAACTTGGTAGAAAGTATTTTTAGTAATACGATTAGCACACCCTCTAGCTCCTATTGCAAGTATAAACCAATTTACGCCAATAATTAAAGGAACGTTATGCCATTTAAGACCCAGTGAAGAACCATATTCATAATTTCCAAAAAGGAGGCCTGTTTTGACACCTAGAAACTCTACACCAAAACCTATAGAAAAAAGAAGAATAAAAATAGAAATAAAGTGTCTCCATGGAAGGTAGAAAAAGCAAATTAAAAGTGTAAAAAGAAGATTGTATGGTGTAAGTATTTTAAAAATAGGCAATAGAGATTCTGTACGAAATCCAACAACTCCTATTAAATTTACAAATACTAATACTGCTAAGCCAATATTTTCTTTATAGTCTTTCATTTAATCAGTTTATCTACAATTTTAGCCGATGATAATGCCAATGGAATCCCGCCACCAGGATGAACGCTACCACCGCAAAAATATAAACCTTGAATATTTTTAGAAAAATTTGGATGTCTAAAAAAAGCTGATTTTCGTTTGTTAGAAGCTGTTCCGTATAATGATCCTTTGTAAGAAGCTGTTTTTGACTCAATAGTTCGTGGATCTAATATATTCTCGAAAACAATATGTTGCTCAATTGTGGTGCCCAAAATTCTATTTAGCTTATCTATTATATTTTTCCGAGATCTAGAAACGATAGTTTCCCAATCCTGACCATAATTTGAAGGGGTATTGATCATAACAAACCAATTTTCACAATTTTTTGGAGCATCAATTTTTTGTTCTTTACTAGTTATATTTACATAGATTGTCGGATCATTAGGCACATTCTTTTGACAAGAAATTTCATTGAATTCGTCCTTGTAATTTTTTGAAAAAAAGATATTATGAAGCTTCAAGTCATTAAATTCCCTATTAATACCCCAGTAAAAAATGATTGCTGAAGTTGAACGTTCCTGTTGATTTAATTCCTGAGCAATTTTTTTGTTTTTTAATAGCCGTTCATAAACAAAATAAATATCCTGGTTGCAAATAACTATATCTGATTCGTAAAATTCATTTTTGGTATAAACTCCATTAACTTTTTGGTTTTCATGAGAAATACTTTCTACGCTCGTGTTAGTATGTATATGCACGCCCATTTCTCTGCACAGGCGTTCTAATAAATTTGAAATAGAGCGCATTCCTTTTTCAGGAAAGTATGCTCCCTGATTAATTTCAAGATGTGGGATTAAGTTTAAAATTGCAGGGGCTTTAAATGGGTCTGATCCATTATAAGTTGCATATCGATTGAAAATCTGTTCAGTTTTTGTGTCATTAAAGCGTTTTTTGTTGCGTTTACTCATAGAAGTGAAAAGATCAAGAAAGGGTAATTTACATACAGCAAAGAACGATTTGAAATTAAGATAGGTAGAAAGCTTATGTAATGAATTCTCTAAAAATAATCTTCGAGTAGCACTATATAAAAAAGCACTTTTTTTTAAGTGATAAAGAACCTTAGAAGATTTAACATTCGTCTTTTTTGAAAGCTCTTTTGCTAAAAGATTTGAATCTGAGTATCCGATAATCATAGTGTGGTCTTCAAAAAAGTATCGGCACGATTCCTTAAGCTTGTGATAACTAAAATATTCTTTTGGGTTTTTGTTACACATCTGAATAAGCTCTTCTAGAAGGTGGGGCTGTGTGAAAAGTGATGGACCCGTATCAAAGCGATAACCTTGTTCTTTAATCTCTCCCATTTTACCACCTAATTGCTCGCTTTTTTCAAAAAGTGATACATTATATCCTCTAATAGCCATTCGAATAGCGACTGCAAGTCCTCCTATTCCCCCACCTACAACACTAACTTTTTTCATTATTTAAACAACGTTTATAACGTTCTATGGACTCTATTCTGGTTAATTTTAAATCGACAATAGGTTCTGTATTTTTAGCATAACTATCAAAATCATCAATATATTTTTTACAATAGATCAAATTAGGATCGTACTGTTTCTGTTGAGTGATAGGGTTGAAGATACGAAAATACGGAGCTGCATCACATCCTGTTCCTGCTACCCATTGCCAATTTCCGTTATTAGAAGCTAAATCAAAATCCATGAGTTTTTCTGCGAAATATTGTTCGCCAAGTCGCCAGTCTATGCCCATGTTTTTTACTAAAAAGGAGGCAGTTAACATTCGTACTCTTCCGTGCATATAACCGGTTTTGTTTAGTTGTCGCATTCCAGCATCAATGATTGGAAAACCGGTACGACCTTCTTTCCATAGATTGATTTTTTCTTCAGAATTCCAATCTATTCTATTGTATTTTTTTTTGAATGGATGTGAAATAACATGAGGGTTGTGCCATAATATTTGTGAGAAAAAAGATCGCCAGATGAGTTCTCTTAATAAACAATCTGAATGCTTGTACGCAACTTTTACAATCTCTCTAATACTTAAAAAACCAAATCTTAGATAAACGGAAAGCTGAGTGGTGTCATATGTTGGTAGATTACGAACATTTTCATAATCTAAAATTGAGGTGACTGTAAGTCGAGTAGATAAAAGTTCATAAGGAGTTTTAAAAAACCCAATATCAGAAAGAGACTCAATGGATGCTAACTTTTTAGAAGAAATTTTGTTTAGATGTTCTTTTGATTCATAGGATTTTAACTGACTCTCATTGAAATTAGTCATCCATTTTTTCATGTAGGGAGTATATACACTGTAGGGTTTGCCCTCTTGGCTTAATATTTGATTTTTGTGAAAAATCAGGTGGTCCTTAAATGAATAAAAATCGATGCCTTTTTCTTGACAAAGGTCTTTTATTCTTGCATCTCTACTTATTGCATATGGTTCATAATCCTCATTACAAAACACCGCTTCGACATCAAATGTTCTTAATATTTTATCGAAAACATGTTCTGGTTTTCCGTACTGGATGTTTATTTTTTTAAACCCGATTTCAGCATTAAGTTTTTGTAATCGTTCAAATATCAAACTTACACGCCTGTCATTTTTATCCAATCGGTCTAAGATATTAGTGTCAAAAATAAAAATAGGAATTACTTCCTTAGAATGCATAAAGGCTTTAAAAAGAGCATGGTTGTCATGCCATCTTAAATCTCTTCTAAACCAAAATAAACTTAATTTTTTAGCCATTTAGAAATTCTTATTTACTCAAAAATTATTCTCAAACTAAAAATTTAAGATGAGTATTTTTCTTTAAAATATTTCCATGGGACGAGTAACATGCCGAATGATTCTTTTCCTTCTTTACCCATTTCTTTATGATGCATTTTATGTCCTTTTCTTAATGCCTTCAAATATCTCCAATTTGTTTTTTTGAACCATTTGAAACGTTGGTGAATAATAACATCGTGAACAATAAAATAACATATACCGTAGAACAAAATTCCTAAACCAACAAAAAATAGTTCACTGAATTTTTGTTCTATACCAAAAAATATAAGAAGAGAACTTGGTACAGCAAAAATCACAAAAAACAGATCGTTTTTTTCAAACCAATTAGAGTATTTAGGCTGATGATGATCTTTATGTAAAAACCACAAAAAACCGTGCATTACATATTTATGAGTAACCCATGTTATGGCTTCCATTAGTACAATGGTTATTAATGTGATAAATATGTTGATTATAAAAGACATCAAGAATTAATTTTCAAATAAACAATCGGCTAAATCAAAAACTTTCTTATAAGTTAATTTAAACCACGGAGAAAAGATTTCAGGTTGTTGTACAATCATTTTCTCTAAATTTCCTTCATCAAGATACTTATAATCGCATACTTCAGAATTATTTAAAGATGGTTTTATATTGCTGAATCCAAAATAAACATGATCTAATTCGTGTTCAATAAGTCCATTATTAAATTCTGCTTTGTATAAAAATTTAAAGCCATAGTTTAGCGTTGTTTTCAATCCCATTTCTTCGAACAATCTTCGGTCTGCTGCTTCCATTGTGGTTTCGTTTTTTCTTGGATGGCTACATGCAGTATTGCTCCAAATACCTGGCGTATGATATTTGCTTAGAGCGCGACGCTGGATAAGCATTTCTTTTCTTTGGTTAAAAATAAATACAGAAATTGCTCTATGTAATAGCCCCTTCTGATGTGCTTCTATTTTTTCCATATAGCCTATGGGGTTATCTTCAGTGTTAACTAGGATTACTTGATCTTTCATTATTAAACTGGATTAATAAAGTTTCGATATAAAATTGTAAATTTTCGTTTTCTTTGTAAAGATTTGATTTAATATAGTTTAAATCACTCCGTAAGTCCGAATTATATTTTAAAAAATAGGGACTGTTTTTTTGTAGAACATATCTTAATAATCTTATCTCAATATTTTTAGGATTTGTACTTACAATACTATCCATTTGTTTTGTTTTTGTTTTAAAGACGTTATATTTCTTAAAGGGATTATTAAAATAATCTAATATCATTAGTTTACCAGTATAGTTATATGCTAAAATAACTGGGTCATCTAGATTATTATTGCTAAGGTCTATTAGCCTTTTAATTTCATTAACACCTTCTAAACTCTTGAAACACGTTCTTATTTCAATTAGATTCTTTTCTTGACAAAAGCATGTTATAGAAATAAAAATTGCTAGTAAAAATAAATAGATCTTCATATTAATTTGAACTGGTGCATTACCATAGATTCAACTAATAATGCTAGTTTGTTGCTATTTGGTATTCTTACGCGTTCGTCTAAAACTCTTGAAGATGGAATTGCTTTAATTTTTAAAAATAAATTGTAATAATAACGATATGCTAGAAAAACACCTCCTCTAGAAGAATATGGAAGCATTTTGATGCCTATGAGACCCTTTTTAAAATCATTTTCGATGTCGATTTCAATTTTTCTTTTTTCTGTTTCATCAAATTTATTCATATCAACACCTGGAAAATAAGTTCTGCCTAATCCCTCAAAATCGCTATTAGCGTCTCTTAGAAAATTCACTTTCTGAAAAGCAGATCCTAACTTCATAGCGTATGGTTTTAGTTTTTCAAATTCGCTTTCATTTCCATGCACAAAAACTTTTAAACACATTAAACCGACTACTTCTGCAGACCCGAGAATGTATAATTTATACTTTTCTTCATTATATATTTGGTCCTCTAAATCCATTTCCATACTGTTTAAAAATGTTTCGATAAGTTCCCATTCAATTTGATAACGATGAACGGTTTCCTGAAAACTATTGAGTATTGGGTTGAGGCTAATCTTTTCCTCTATTGCACTTATCGTGTCATTCTTAAATCGTTTAAATAGCTCAAATTTATCATAGTCGTGAAAAGTATCTACAATTTCATCGGCTAACCTTACAAATCCGTATATGTTGTAAATAGGCTTATGTAGTTCTTTGTTTAGCGCTTTGATCCCCATAGAGAAACTAGTACTGTACATTCTTGTTGTATACTTACTGCACGCGTATGATACATTATCGAAAATTGATTTCATATTAAATAATTTTTTTTGAAATATAATCAGCTACAACTTGACCAGAAATAATTGAAGGCGGAACTCCAGGTCCTGGAACAGTTAGTTGTCCTGTGTAAAATAAATTACTGATTTTTTTATTGATGATTTTAGGTTTAAGATTGGCTGTTTGACTAAGTGTATTAGCAAGGCCATATGCGTTACCTTTATATGCATTGTAGTCTTGATGAAAATCTTCAATACAATAACTTCTTTTAAATTCTATGTGTTTTAAAATGTCTTGCTCACAATATTTTTCAAGTCTATTAATCATTATTTTAAAGTATTTTTCTCTCATTTTTGAATCATCATTCAATCCAGGAGCAAGAGGCATAAGGAGAAAAAGATTTTCTTTGCCATCAGGAGCTAAATTCTTATCTGTTTTTGATGGGCAGCATGAATAGAATAATGGTTTTGTTGGCCATGAAGGGTTATGATATATTTCCTTAATATGAGCCTCAATATCTTCATCAAAAAATAAACTGTGATGTTGTAGTTTTTCAATTTTACAATTAACTCCTAAATAAAAAAGTAATGACGAAGGTGAAAATGTTTTTTTCTCCCAGTATTCTTCTGAGTAATTTTGATATTTTTTTTCAATTAGTTTCCCATCTACATGATTGTAATCTGCAGAAGCAATTATATGATCAAATGTAAATACTCCTTTTGATGTTGATATTGATTTAGCCTTACTTTTATCTACATTTATACGTTCAACATTAGCATTAGTTATGAATTTAACGCCTTGTTCTTTGCATAAATTTACAAATCCTTCTATTACCTTTCCAAAACCACCGTCTGGGTAAAAAGTACCTGTTTTAATCCCAGAATAAGCCATTAAACTATACAAAGCTGGTGTTTCTTTGGGAGCTGTTCCAAGAAATAAGACAGGGAATTCTAACAATGCCTTTAAATCAGGGTTTTTAAAATATTTTGCAACATGCTTTCTGTATGATGTAAAAATTTGCAACTTAAAAAGATTTGAAAAAATATCTTTTTTACAAACTTCTTTTATTGATAACCCAGGTTCATAAACTAATTTGTTTACACCAAAATCGTATTTAAAAGCGGCTTCAGTCATAAATTTTTCGAGTTTTTTGGCGCTGCCTTTTTCTTTTTCTTCAAATAAACTCAAAATTGAAGACCAATTTGCTGGAATAGACAAAGCATTTTCATTGTCAAAAATAATTTGAAAGCCTGGGTCAAGTTGCTTAAGACTATAAAAGTCGGATGATTTTTTGTTAAATCTATTAAAAAATTTATCGAAAACATCAGGCATCCAGTACCAGCTAGGTCCCATATCGAAAGTGTAACCCTTTGCTTTAAACTGACGTGCTCTGCCGCCAAGCTCATTATTCTTCTCATAAACTGTAACACTGTGACCTTTTTGAGATAGCACAGCCGCTGCACTCAATCCTGAAAATCCACTACCTATTATAGCAATATCACTCATTTACTTAGAATCTTTAATGAACTCATAAAATTCATTTCTGGTTTTGGCTGAATCAATAAAATCACCAGTCAATTTTGATGTTTTCATCTTGGTGCCAGAGTGACCAACTCCTCTACATTGGACGCAATTGTGAGTGGCTTCTATCATTACTGCAACACCTTTATTTGATTTAATAATACTATTAATCGAATCGTGAATTCGAACTGTTAGATTTTCCTGTATTGCACCTCTTCTACCATAGTGCTCAACTATTCTATTGATTTTACTTAAACCTATTATTTCTTGATTAATTTTTGGAATGTAAGCAACATGAACTCTGCCCATTATAGTTTGGTGATGATGAGAGCACATTGATACAAGAGGTATGTTTCCTTGAAAAATCATACCATCATATTCCAAGTTTGGAAATGTAGTGATTTTTGGTAACTCGTTGTACCTTCCGGCCCATAAATCATTTACGTAAGCTTTCGCAACTCTTTTCGGTGTTTCTTTTGAGTTAGGATCGTTTTTCCAATCACAACCAAGGGCATCCAAAAATTCTCCAAACTTTTGAGCGGCTTTATCAATCATTTGTGTCTTTTTCTTTTCAGAAAGCGGCCCACTTATGTTAATGCCATCTGCAAAACCAATATTCCTTAACTCAGGATTTATTTCAATTATTCCTGCTGACCCTGAATAAAGGTCCATATTTTTAATGTTTTTATTGTCCATAATATTCTACGTAATTATTTTCTGTTTCTTCAAGCTTAACTTTTTGAAGTTTACAGCCTAAATTTTTTATATCATTGTCTAATTCTTGGAAAATCTTTATCGCAATATTTTCTGCAGAGGTAATAGTATCTTTCATAAAATCAACTTCAAGATTGAGATTTGCATGATCAAGCTTATTTATTACCTTTTCTTTAATAATATCACTTAACTTCTTTAAATCAATGACATACCCAGTTTCATTAACTACCACACCGGAAACTGTTATATATAATATGTAGTTATGACCATGCCAATTTTTATTTGAACATTTTCCAAATATTTCTTCATTTTTTTCATCATCCCAATTTGGATTGAATAATCGGTGTGAAGCGCTAAAACGCTCTCTGCGTGTAACTGAAACTATTTTCAAAACTGTATATTTTTGTATAATTAAACGATTTCAAAATTATACAAAAAAAACTAAGCACCAACTTTTTTGTATAATTTTTGAGTTTAATGTCTATACATTTTATATTTTTGCAATAAAAAATGAAAGTTTTAATTATTGGCGCAAACAGCGATATATCAAGAAATCTTATCGAAAATAATAAATCAATAGATTTTATTGAACTTACATCTTCAGAGGCTTTACCTCACCAAAATCATTTTAATGTTATGAACGATTTGACCTATCCTGAAATCAATCAACCTTTAGATGGTTTTATTTATTTTCCAGGGAGTATTAACTTGAAACCTTTTTCAGGATTGAAAGAAGAGGATTACATTAAAGATTTTAATATAAATGTTCTCGGCCTAGTAAAATCATTAAAGTATTACCAAAAAAATTTAACGGAAAATGCATCAGTAATATTTATAAGTTCTGTTGCTGCACAAATAGGTATGCCATATCACGCCTCTATTTCTATTTGCAAGTCTGCTATTGAAGGTCTTACAAGATCATTGGCAGCGGAATGGGCTCCAAAGATTAGAGTAAACAGCATTGCTCCATCACTTGTTAAAACTAAAATGTCTTCAAGATTATTAAGAACAGAAAAGCAAATCGAACAAATAAATAATCGACACCCATTAAAGCGCCATGGTAATGTCAACGATATATCTTCAGCTATTGAATTTTTACTTTCTGAAGGTTCTTCTTGGATGACTGGTCAAGTGCTAAAAATTGATGGAGGTATGTCAAGTTTAAAAATTTAAGGTTTTGTTCAATTTTATTTGGAGATTCAAAAATCATATTTTTGTTCTTGTATTATTTCTTTTTGTGTTTTTTTTATTTCAGTTAAAAAACACACAAGTATTTTTTGATTCTGAAAGAATATTAAACGAGTTTGGTATTGAGGTAAATGATAACAAGTTTATCGATGATAATAATCTTATATTTTTAGGTATTGAATTAAATAAAGAAATAGACTTTTACACAGCTCAAAAGTTTATTCAACTTCATGATTCAATAAAAAAATCTGATTACGTTTCTAGAGTTTTTAGCATACAAAATGATAGAGTGCTCATAAATGGTGGTATTCTACCTTTAGTAAAGAAAAGATTTAGTTTTAAAAATGAAAAAGATTTTAACGCTTCTCTAAACTCTTTATCTTCAGAAAAATCAAATTTTATAAGCCTTGACCGCAAACATCTTTTTGTTCTTATTGAAGCTAAAAAAAGCTTAAATAAATCTGAACAAGCTGATTTAGTAAAGCTTCTACAAAAAGGCATTTTGTTTGACGCTCAAAAGAAAACTTATGTAGCAGGTCGCATACCTAGTGAACTGTATTTTGAACATAAGGTTGTATTTGAATTTATCCTCATGACTATATTAAGCGCAGTCTTATGCTTTGTTTTTTTAATCTGTTTAACTAAAAATGTAAAGCTTGTTGCTCTTACTATCACAAGTGTTATTGTAAGCATTGTAGTAACGTTGGGAATTTCAGATTTATTATTTGGAGGTATTGAGCTGGTTATGATAATCACTCCTGCAATTATATTTATTGTTGCAATCTCTGATCTTATGCATTTAACAAATAATCAAGCTAAAATTGATTCAGATAAAAAAACCTATTTTTTTAACAGAATGAATAAAATAGGAAAAGCAATTATTCTTACATCAATTACAACTGCTATTAGTTTTTTAACTTTTCTTTTTAATGACATTGAACCAATAATTCGTTTTGGATTGGTTACTTCTATTGGTGTCCTATTTACAATGTTTTTTGCATTAGTGATTTATGCAATCGCAATTGATAAATCATATCACAAAGCAAACAGTATTGTGCAATTATCTATTTTATTCAAAAACACAATAAATTTCTTTTTACATGCTCAAAAGAATAGAAATTTAACCTTTTTTACATTTTTAATAATTGTATTTGGTGTCTATGCTACTTTCAATACAAAAATTAATAATTTCCTTACTGACGAGATTAACAAAAGTTCCGATTTTTATATTCAAACAAATTATTTTGACGAAAATTTTGGAGGTATAAAACCATTAAATATTATTATAGAAAATGAAAAGTCTGATTTTAATATACCTGAATACAAAAAAATTATAGAAAAAGCTGGTTTTGTTGTAGATGCCAATTCAAAGGAAAATTCTTTTCAGAATAACATTTTTTCTAATGAAAAAGAAGAAAAGTTAGTTTTCTATTGCAGAACTAAAGATGAAGGTTCAGTTGTTACTTCAAAAAAATTAACAGCTGTCAACAGCCAAATAAATGATAATAATATTATTTCGTTTGGGGGAGCTGGATACCTTTTCGATAACGTAAGCTACGATCTAACAAAAAATTTATTTGTAGGTCTTTTGTTTGCCATTATATCAATCGGTTTAATATTCTTCTTTTTGAATAACTATAGTATTCCTTATTTTATTATTGCTATTATACCTAATATCATTCCAATAGTTGTTTGTTTAGGAATCTTATTTTGTTTTGACTTTTATTTTAGTTTGTCGAATGCATTTATTTTTACAATTGTATTTGGACTTATCATAGACGATTCTATTCATCTTATTAGTGCATATACAAATTCAATTAAAAAAGGCAACTCAAAAGAAACTGCACTTAAAGCTATTGTAACTCAAACAGGTTCTGCTATTTTGAAAACAACGCTGCTAATAATATTATGCTTAACACCTTTATTATTTTCAGAATTCAAATCTGTATCACAACTAGCCGAGATCACTATGTTAAGTGCTAGTATCGCTTTGTTTTTCGATTTGATTTTTATTCCAAAACTAATTCGTTCATTGATAAGATAAGGTTCTGATTTTATCCTTAAAAACCTCCCAAAGATTATTAGGGAGGTTATTTATATCAAAAAAATCAAAATCTTCATTTTCGTGATTTAACTCTATATTAGGCAAACAATCATCATGTATACTATAGTAAAACCAATAATTATCGTTTTTATATTTTTCCAAACCTAAAAAAGAAATATTTTCTTTAACTTTTAGTGAGGTTTCTTCTATTGTTTCTCTTATTACAGCTTTATTTGGAGCTTCTTGTTCTTTGATTTTGCCAATAATTGGTGTCCAAATCAAAGGAAAAAAAACATTACTTTTTGAACGTTTCAAAAGCAATACTTTTTTGCCAAATAAAAATATGTGAACGCAATAATTCATTTTTTGAGCTTTTGTATTTCTGGAACAAACCAAGTTCTTCTATTATCTTTACTTATCATAGATATAACAGGATTTCCATTTGGGTCTGTTTTTTTTGCATAAACCTCTAAATTAAAGGAAGATTGTTTTTGGGGATTTCTAAAATCTTTAAGTTCAGCACCACCATTTTGATAACTTCTTCTGCATAATTTTTTAGAATTTTTTAATATCCTGTAAATTATGTCTTTTGAAATTTGTCCCCATTTAGTATCTGGGTGAATTCCACTTTTATAAAGAATTTCTGATTTTAAATAATTTCCTACTCCCGGGAATAAGTTTTGGTCTAAAAGAACATTGCAAACATTTCTTCTTTTACCTATGCTTTTATTCAAATGTTCATGATGTAAATTTATATCATACTCTCGTCTAAGTGGATCATACAAAACAATATGGCCTAGATCAGGATCTAAAGAAATGCGGTGATTACCAAATTTTCGAACATCACAGAAAAATAACTCTTTGTTGTTACTTGACAATTTTAAATGAGAATGTTTTGTTAATTCTGTAGCCCAGTATCCAGTCATACCTAAATGATATTGATAAAACTGTTTTGGCATTAGAGATATGTATGTTTTTTTACCTACTGTAAATGAATTTATTTTTTTGTCAATTAATTTCTCTTTTAATTCTTTAATAACTGAAGAATATTTAGTCTTAAAGTATGTAGTTATAGGTTCAACTTGCGTAATAACTTCATCTTGGAAGTGATTATTTAGAAAATCAGATGTTATTTTTACTTCAGGACCTTCAGGCATAAAAATTTAATTTGAACAAAAATATAATTTTTTGTATAGTTTTTAGTTGTTTTTATTATACAAATTATTAAATTTGCCTAAAATAATATAAAATGAGAGAAAGAAGAAAGAAAAAAATATCATTAGAAACTTTAAAAAACAAAATTCCTAAAATTGTTTTTTACACTGATAAAATTAGAGTTCAGTTATCTTCTTTGAACAGCTTAGAATTTTGGTTAAAAAAGCATCCTAACGGCAAATATGTAATCTATGACTAGGTATAGTATTGATCAATTTTCAGGTATTACAGGTATTACAAAATTCGTTTTAAGAACCTGGGAAAATCGTTATGGTTATTTAAAGGCCGAGAGGACTAGTACTAACATAAGGGTATACACAGATGAAATGGTGGTTAGAGCTTTAAATACTAACTATCTTTTAAACAGCGGATTTAAAATTTCAAAAATTGCTAAGTTAAGTGACGATGAGGTTAAAGCTGCTGTTTTTGAAATTAAAATTGAGGATAAATCTAACAAATCAGAATATTATATAAACGAAATAATTGTTTCAGCCTTAACCTTTAATTCTGTTAAATTTGATACAATATATAATGAAGGCATCGAAGAATTTGGTTTATTAAAATTTTACAAGCAAGTTATACTTAAAACCATGGAAAAAATTGGGATTCTATGGTTAACAAATAGGGTTGCTCCCTCACAAGAGCATTTTCTTTCGGAACATATCAAACAGAAGATTGCCGTTGCTACGGATTCCAAGTTTTCAAAAGAAAATACGGGTCCAAGTTGGTTATTGTTCTTACCAGAAGGTGAATTTCATGAAATAGGATTATTGTTTGCTAAATTCTTACTAATACAACATGGTTACAATGTTATATTCCTAGGCCCTAATGTTCCGTATGGCTCTTTAGTTCAAGTATCTCAAAATATCAATGTTGATAATACCTTACTATTTTGTGTTGCAAATGCAACCAAAAATAACTTAGATTTTACTATTAAATATCTAGAATCTAACTTTAAAAATACAAGCCACTACATCATTTCGAATAACCTAAGTCTAGATACTACTTTAACAAAAACTGATGTTAAAGTATTTACCGAATTAGATCATTTCATTAAAGAAATTTCGAAATAATTTATTAAAATATTTTCTGAGCTTAATCTTTTTAAACAAAACACATCTCAGTATTTTGCTTTAAGACTTTAATTTTTAAAGATCATGATGAACACTACAAAGTTTAATGTCAAAATATCTAATCTATTATTTATATTAGTTTTTTTGATAAACTCAATTAGTGTTTCAGCACAAAATGTTCGTGTCTATGGTAGTGTCAAAAATGGACTTAACAACGTGCCTATACCATTTGCTAATATTGTAATTGACGGCACCTCTAAAGGAACAACCACAGATGTTGATGGTAATTTTGAATTACTAGAGATTGAACCAGGTCTTTATAATTTTAAATGTAGTTATATAGGCTTCAATACTGAATTAAAAACTGAAATACAAGTAACAACTAATAAAAACTTAAGATTAGATTTTTCTTTAACAGAAAATGCTCAAATCATTGAAGAGGTACAAGTAACTGCCAATACCTTCAATAAAACAGAAGAAAGCCCAACAAGTTTAAGAACTATTAATGCTTCCGAAATCCTGAGAAGCCCCGGTGGGAATCGTGATATTTCAAAGGTAATAGCCAATTTGCCAGGTGTTTCAAGTTCTCCTTCTTTTAGAAATGATATTGTTATACGTGGTGGTGCACCTAACGAGAATCGTTTTTTTCTTGACGGTGTAGAAATACCTAATATTAATCACTTTGCAACACAAGGTTCTTCTGGTGGACCCGTTGGAATTTTAAACGTAAACTTTATTAGAGAAGTAGATTTTTATTCGGGTGCTTTTCCTTCTAATAGGGGCAATGCTTTGAGTTCAGTAATGGAGCTTAAACAAATTGAAGGAAGTGATGAAGACTTTAGTGCCTCATTTATGTTAGGTTCTAGTGATGCAGGACTTACAATTAATACACCTTTATCAGAAAATTCAAGTCTATTATTATCTGCTAGACGATCTTACCTACAATTTTTATTTAAGGCTTTACAATTGCCTTTTTTACCTACTTATAACGATATACAATTGAAGTATACTTTTAAGCCTAATTCTAAAAATCAATTCAATGTGATAGGTTTAGCAGCTATTGATAACTTTATCTTAAACCCAGCAGCCAATGAAGGTATTGACGATCCCCAGAAGTTAGCCCAAAACCAATACACACTAAATAATTTACCTGTTAATGAACAGTGGAATTACACTCTGGGTGGAACTTGGAAGCATTTTTTTGATAATTCTAATTTGTTTATTGTCATGAGTCGTAGTCACCTTAATAACACTGCTGTAAAACATGAAAATTATGCAGATTTGTCCTCAACAAAAATTATCGATTACGAATCACAAGAAATAGAAAATAAGTCTAGAATAGAATACAATTTTAGAGAAAACAACATCAAGTTTAATGTTGGTTTAAACTTAGAAGACGCTACTTATTTAAATTCTAGTCAGCGAATTATAACATCAGGCTATTCGATTGATACTAATTTTGTTGAAACAGACTTACATTTTATAAAATATGGTGTTTTCGCTCAATTAAGTAAGACCTATTTAGTTGATGGATTAGTCACTTCTATTGGTTTTAGGATTGATGGTAATAGCTTTACCGAAAACACAACTAACAATAATTTTTCACCACGTATTTCATTATCATACAAACTTTCAGGGAAGTCTAGTTTAAATGCTAACCTAGGACGTTATTATCAGTTGCCAGCCTATACCATTTTAGGCTATGGTTTAAATAATAACTTTAGTAATCTAGATGCGGAATATATTCAATGTGATCATGCTGTTTTGGGTTTAGAATACAATCCGTCCAATTACAGCAAAATAACCCTAGAGACATTTTACAAGCAATACTACAATTATCCGTTTTCAAAAATTGATAGTATTTCTCTCGCCAATTTAGGTGGTGACTTTGGCGTAATCGGAAACGAAGATATTTCTTCCATTTCACAGGGAAGAAGTTTTGGGTTAGAATTTCTTGCGCAGCAAAAATTAAGTACATCAATTTATGGTATTATGTCCGTGACTTATTACAGAAGTGAGTTTGAAGATAAATATGGAAAACTTGTTCCCTCAGCTTGGGACAACCGTTTTATTTTTAATTTGACAGCAGGTAAAAGATTCAAAAGAAATATAGAGTTAGGTTTGAAATTTCGTTATTCAGGTGGAGCACCTTACACACCAATTGATTTAGCAACTTCAAGTAATATTGCCATTTGGAATATCAATCAAAGAGGAGTGTTGAATTATAATGAATTGAATACAGAACGACTTAGAAATCTTCATGGCTTAGATTTAAGATTAGATAAAAAATGGTATTTTAATAAATGGAGTTTGAATGCCTATATTGATGTAGAAAATCTATACAATTATAAAATACAATTACCTCCAGAAGTTGGTATAGATCCAGAGATAGGAGAAGAAATATATACCGCTGAAAATAGTGGAGAGTATTCGCTTTATGAAATCATAAATGAATCAGGAACGGTACTACCTAGTATTGGACTTTTGATAGAGTTTTAATTATGCCTAAATACCCTGATAATATTGTTTTTAATGAAAATTCAGAGCGTTACGATGCCAGTAAGCGTTCGTATCCTACCAGTGTAGGAAGTCAAAAATTTGAACCTATTAAATTAGATAAGTCTAATTCAGTAAATGCAAATAATTATTTTGATGCTAAATTTAAGGAGTTAAGAGACTCGTATCAAAAATTAGTTGAGGAGTATAAATGGAATAAAATTATTTACGAATCTGAATTTTCCTTTCAACCAAAAACAGGGGAAGTATATTTCTTATATCAAAAAGAAAATAAATCTTATTGGCTAAGCATCATCTCTCCAAAAAATTGGGATAAAAAATATATAGGCTCTTTTAAATTATTAACTAATGGTAAATGGGAACAAATATTAGATGATGAGAGGTGATAAGGTTTTAATAACAGGAGCAGGTGGCACATTAGCTAAAAAAGTGAAAAAACTATTATTGAAAGAGGGCTATGTCGTAGTTCTGCTTACAAGTAATATCAAAAGATGTGATGATTCAACATTTTATTGGGATATTGAGAAAGGAAAAATTGATCATAATTCTCTTAAAGATTGCAAACACATCGTTCATTTATGTGGCTATAGCATTGTAAAACCTTGGACGAGAGCCAACCAAAAAAAAATGTATGATAGTAGAGTTAAAGCTGCAAAATTATTACAAGACACCTGTACTATACATAAAGTAAAGCTTAAAACATTTATTTCCGCTTCAGCTATTGGTTATTATAGCTCTGATGGTGATGAGCCAAAAAAGGAAAATGATTTACCGGGTAAAAACTGGCTTTCAAAATTAGCTAGTGACTGGGAAGAATCAGCATATAAATTTCAAAAAAATAAAGTCCGCGTTGTATGTATGAGAATATCATTATTATTAGATTTAAAATCAGGTTTTCTAAAACCTCTGGTCCTATCTGCTAAGCTGGGTATTGGAACAATATTTGGGAATAAATCAAATATTATTGAATGGATTCACATTAATGATGCTGCAAAGTTCGTATCATATGCATTGAATAATTCAAATATTGATGGATCATATAATTTAGCAAGCAAAAATAAAGTTACCCAATCAGAACTAATAAGATTAATCAAAAAGCATTATGCGAAATATGCAATACCTATTACAGTCCCTTCATTTATATTATCATTGATTTTTGGTAAAAGAGCCCAAATACTTGAAGGAAAAACTAAAGTTTCAGTAAAAAAACTAATTGATACTGGATTCAAATGGGATTACCCTAATCTGGAAGAAGCTTTAAAAAAAGAAACTTTTTCACATTAACGAAATAAGAAATAACATGAAAAAAACTTTAATCATTTGTATATTAATATCTATTCCGATATTAATATATGCTTTTAGGTCTAGCTATAGCACTAACTATAAGATAATACAGACTGTTGGTTCAGTAGAAATTAGAGAGTATCCAAAATCTTTATTTGCTAGTTATTTCTCCAAAAATTCAGGAGATAATTCTAAATTTAGGGTATTAGCTAACTATATTTTTGGTGGAAATGATCGTGATGAACAAATTGGTATGACTAGCCCTGTTAATATGAAAATATCATCAATAAACAATGAAATGCTTTTCTTAATGCCATCACGTTATAATGAAACAAATATTCCTAAACCAAATAACAATGAAATAGAAATTATTAGTATTGAAAAACGTAAAGTAGCTACTTTACGTTTTTCAGGATATGCTAATTATGAAAAAATTGAAAATAAAAAACAAGAACTAATAGAAGTCTTAAA